>CAZFPV010000073.1:0-8340 GCA_964521155.1 uncultured Desulfobulbus sp.
CTTTTGACCTGGCCCGGTTCGCGGCCAGCGACAGCCAGGCCCTGCCGCTTGGCTTCAAGCAGCGGCTGGCCCTGGCCGTGGCCCTGATGCACGAGCCCGAAGTGCTCTTTCTCGACGAGCCGACCTCGGGCGTCGATCCGCTGGCCCGGCGTGAGTTCTGGACCCAGATCAACAGTCTGGCCGAGCAGGGGGTCACCGTGCTGGTCACCACCCATTTCATGGAAGAGGCGGAGTATTGCGACCGGCTGGTAATCATGGCCGAGGGGCAGGTGCTGGCCGAGGGAACTCCCGAGGAAATGAAGATGCGGGCGACCGGGGCAGGCGAGGGCGAGCCCACCATGGAGGAAGCCTTCATCCAGTTGATCGAGGCGCACCGCGACCAGGGGGCGGCCGCATGAACGCCGGCGCCGGACTGCGCCTGCGCGGCATGGTGCGCAAGGAGTGGCTCCAGGTCATCCGCGATCCTTCGAGCATTGCCATTGCCTTTGTCCTGCCAATGCTGCTGCTGCTGATCTTCGGCTATGGCGTATCGCTTGATTCCAAGCATATCCCCATCGCCCTGGTGGCCGAGCATCCAGGACCCCAGAGCGCAAGCTTTCTCGGCGGATTTGAGCAGTCGCCCTATTTCTCGCCCATGACAGTGCCCTCCATCCAGGAGGCGGAAACCCTGCTGCGGCAGAATCGGGTGGACGGCATAGTCTGGCTGCGCGACAACTTCGACCGCGACTACCTGCGCCGCGATTCACCGCCGATCAGCGTCATCGTCAATGGGGTGGACGCCAACACCGGCAGGCTGGTGGAGGGCTACATCCAGGCCATCTGGTTCGGCTGGCTTGATCGGAACGCCGAAATGGCCGGCCGCACACTGCGCGCCCCGGTGGAACTGGAGCAGCGCATCTGGTTCAACCCCCAGGTGCGTTCCACCGATTTTCTCGTGCCCGGCGTGCTGGCGGTGATCATGACCCTGATCGGCGCCCTGCTCACCGCCCTGGTCATCACCCGCGAGTGGGAGCGCGGCACCATGGAGGCCCTGCTGGTCACCCGCATCTCAGTGGTTGAGTTGCTGCTTGGCAAGGTGATTCCGTACTTCGTCCTTGGCATGGGGGGGCTGACCCTGTCGCTGGTGATGGCGCGGTTTCTCTTCCATGTGCCAATGCGCGGCTCGCTCTGGCTGCTGATCGCCACCTCGGCCCTGTTTCTGCTGGTGGCCCTGGGCATGGGATTGTTCATCTCGACCCTGGTGCGGTCGCAGTTCGTTGCCGCCCTGGTGGCGCTGGTCAGCACCTTTTTGCCGGCCTTTATCCTCTCCGGATTCATCTTTGATATCCAGAGCATGCCGCTGCCCATCCAGGGCGTGACCCACCTGATCGCGGCCCGCTATTACGTTTCCATCCTGCAGACGCTCTTCCTGGTGGGCGATGTCTGGAGCGTGGTGCTGCCCAACTCCGCGGCGCTCCTGGCCATGGCCGTCTTTTTTCTCGGCCTGGTCTGGCGGCGGACCAGGAAAAACCTCGAGTAGGTGCAGCCATGGTCCATCGCATCCTCGCCCTGATCATCAAGGAGATGCTGGCCCTGTTCCGGGACAAACGCAGCCGGATGGCCGTGATTGTGCCGCCGATCCTGCAGTTGCTCATCTTCGGCTACGCGGCCACCTTTGACCTGGCAAACGTCCCCCTGGTCGTGGTCAACGAGGACGCGGGCGCCATCAGCCGCGACCTGATCGCCCGGTTTACCAGCTCCGAGGGCTTTGCCCTGCAGGGACACCTGCGCTCGGTTGCGGAAATCGCGCCGCTGATTGACAGCAAGGCCGCGCTGATGGCGCTGCACATCAGTCGCGACTGCTCAGCCAGCATGGCTCGGGGCGAGAGCTGCGCCGTGCAGGTGATCATCGATGGCCGCAACTCCAATACCGCCATGCTGGCGCTCAACTATGTGCGCACAATAATTACCGATTTCAACGAGGAGTGGGCCGAGCGGACCATGGGCATGAAGCTGCCGGCCCGGCTCAACATCCGCGCCTGGTTCAATCCCAACCTGGAGAGCCGTTGGTTCATTGTCCCGGGCATCATTGCACTCTTGGCCATGATCGTCACCCTGGTGGTCACGGCCCTGTCGGTGGCCCGCGAGCGCGAGGCCGGCACCTTTGACCAGCTGCTGGTGACGCCGCTGCGGCCCTGGGAGGTGCTGATCGGCAAGGCCATGCCCGGCCTGATTGTCGGTGTGGGCGAGGCCTCGCTGATCATCTTGGTGGCAGTGTTCTGGTTCCGCATTCCCATGGTCGGGGAACTGACCACCTTGTACCCGGCCCTGATCATCTACGTGTTGTCGATCATCGGGGTCGGCCTGATGATCAGTTCCTTCTCCACCACCCTGCAGCAGGCCCTGCTCGGGGCCTTTCTCTTTATTGTTCCGGCGGTGATTCTCTCCGGGTTCTCCACCCCGATCGCCAACATGCCGGCATTCATGCAGCAGCTGACCTATCTCGATCCCATGCGGTATTTTTTGATCATCGTCCGCAGGGTGTTTCTCGAGGGGGCCGGGCTGGAGTATTTTTGGAATGAACTAGCGGCAATGTCGCTGATCGCCATGGTGACCCTGTCACTGGCCACCTGGCTGTTTCGCCACCGCATGTACTGATCGGGGAACGCCTACAACGCCCGCAGAAACTCCGGTTTAAGGGCGGCCTGGCCGGCCAGGGCCCGGTCGATGAGCGCCAGGGTCTTTTCTTTTTCTTCCGGCAGCTTGGCGCGCACTGGCAGGTAATTGGAGGCGTGATTGGCGTGGAAGAGGCCGCCCGTCAGGGTGGTCGCGGCAATCATGGACCGCAGTTCTCGCAGGATCTCCAAGGGACCGGGCAGGGTGAAGCGGCCGGCCTGCAGATCCTCGGCAATGCGGGTGCCCGGCTCGATCATCAGGCTGAGGGCGCCGACAAAATCAGGATCCATGGCAGTCAGCACCCGGCCGGTCTCGCGGGCATGGACCTCCGACCGCTCCCGGCCGGCAATGCCGAGCAGCACCGTCACCGAAAGCAGGATGCCCGCCTCCTTCACCTTTCTGGCCGCCTCGATCATCCGGGCGGCACCATCGCCCTTGTTGATGGCTTCCAGGGTGGCATCGTCACCACTTTCCAACCCAAGATAAATGATGCCCAGGCCGAGTTGGCGCAGGGCGCGTAACTCCTCCACGCTCTTGCTGCGCAGACTTTTGGCGTTGGCGTAGATGCCGATCCGGTTGACCCGGGGCAGCCTGGCCGCGATCCGCTCGAAGATGGGTAGCAACCGGCGCTGCGGCAGGATCAGGGCGTCGCCGTCGCAGAGAAACAGACGGCGGGCATGGGGAAAATGCGCGGACGCGTAGTCGATGTCCGCCAGCACCATCTCCTCGGGTTTGATCGAGAACCGTTGCCCCTTGTACATGCCGCAGAAGCTGCACTTGTTGTGGGAACAGCCAATGGTGACCTGGAGGAGGATACTGTCGGCCTCGCTGGGCGGCCGATATATGGTGCCGGTGTAGTGCATGGATGACCTGCTGTGGGTTGAAGAACCATGGCGGGAGAGGAACCCGGTTGTCTTTTGCTGGAACTGCAGCCGCCGGTCTGCCGGAACGGTGTCCCGGTCCACCAGCCAGCATTGCTTACCATAGAAGCGCCTCCCTTGCCAACCGACAGCTCAGATTGCCAGGGTGAATGGGTATGGCGTATGCATGGGATGGACAAAAAAGAACAGCGGATTATTGTTCGCCATTCCCACGATGTTGGCTTTTCTTGTTGATCAGGGGCAGCAGATGAGTTGCCGTCTTTTTCAGGCAGTCTGGACCAAGGAAGGGAGCAAACGAGCGTTGTGGGAACTGATGCATTATACTTGCAGGATGTTCACGGGTGATTCGGTGGAGACAATTTCTCGTGCGATACTCTGCGGTCCAGTCGGATCTTATTATCCCGCAGGACCCCCGTTTGCCACAAACAGGATGAAACAAAGTTGAAACAAGTAGATAATGAGCTCCGATATATGCCAACTCCGGCCAGAACGATGAACTGGCGTGACAGGCGTATCGGACATGGCTGTGTACCTTCAATAGAGGCATATCAATGCAAATCAGAGACAATTTAACCACACAATACGCGGACATTTACACCCCGGAAACCATGGCGGCGCTGGCCGTCATGGCCGGGTTCAACGATGAACAGAAACGGTTGATGGCCGAGCGGATCGAGCGTCGCGCCGCCCGCATCAGGGAGCGGCGGCCCATTGGTTTCCTTGCCCCCGAGGCGCTCATCCCGGGCACCGGCATCCGAGTCCAAGATGCCCGCGACGGCAACTTCATCGGCCCCGAGATTCCTCATGACCTGCAGCGCCAGTGGATCCAGGGGACCGGACCGGCGGCCAAGCCCAACGCGCCCATGGAGTCCAGCCTGCGCAATGTGGCCTATGCGCTGCTCTCCGGCGCCGATGGCTGGATGTTTGACGGCGAGGATGCGCTCGGCCAGATCACCGCCATGTCGCTCGACAACCAGCGCAGCCTCAAGCTGGCCATTGCCCGCGATCCGCTCTTTCTGGCGGTGGCCCAGCAGGTGGCCGGCGAGATGAATGCCTGGTCGCGTAGCTTCCTCGGCCGGGAGATCGTCACTGACTGGCGCGCCCAGCTCGGTTTTACCACCACCATCTTCCGTTGCCGCGGCCTCCACCTCGATGACCGTCATATCCGTATCCAGGGCCGGTCGCTGTCGGCCTCCATCGTCGATCTGACCCTCTATGTGGTCAACAATTACCAGTCGCTGCGTGCGGCCGGGGCCTCTATCGTCCTCTATCTGCCCAAGATCCAGACCGCCGAGGAGGCCGGGTTCTGGAACCGGCTGCTCACTGCTCTGGAAGGCCATCTCGGCCTGACCGAGGGCACGATCAAGGCCTACGTGCTCATCGAGCAACTGGAGGCCACCTTCCAGCTGATGGAGATCCGGGCCGCGCTCGGCTTACACTTTGTCGGTTTCAACA
This sequence comes from uncultured Desulfobulbus sp., assembly GCA_964521155.1. Lineage (GTDB taxonomy): Bacteria > Desulfobacterota > Desulfobulbia > Desulfobulbales > Desulfobulbaceae > Desulfobulbus. The sequence goes on from CAZFPV010000073.1 coordinate 4,992, forward strand.
CCGGGCGCTGGGACTACATCAACAGCGTCTCGGACGCCAACTGCTGGGATGCGGCCTTCATCAATCCCAACATCGAGTCCGTGCTCATGACCTACGGCTACATGCGCCATTACGAGGACCGGGTGCGCCGGGCCGTGAACACCCCGGACGCGCGCGGCAACTTTGCCCTCTGGCAGGGCGGCATGGAGCCGAACATCCCGGTGGGCTCGCAGGCGGGCGTGGCCAGCAGCATGGACAAGGCCCGCGCCGGCGCGGAGCGCGAACAGTGCGAGGGCGCCAGCGGCAAGTGGGTGGCGCACTGGAAGATGGTGCACATCATCCGCCCGGTCTGGGAGGCCGTGGGCGAGGCCAATCAGCTGGGCCGGCACTTTCCGCCGCTGGGCTACACCGCTGCTGACGCGGCCGATCTGACCCTGCTCGAACCTGGCCCGCGCACGGTGCGCGGCGCCCGCAATCTGCTGAGCGTGGCCCTGCAGTATGGCAACGCCTTTGGTCAGGGAATGCAGGCCGCGGCCCTGAAGGCGGCCGATTTCTTCGGCAACGACGACATCCTCTATCTGATGGAGGATATGGCCACCGGCGAGATCCGCCTGAGCATCCTCTGGGAGTGGCTGCACAAGGCGGCGACCCTGACCGAGGATGACCCGGAAACCGGGCTCAAAGCGGGTGAGGTGTTCAGTGCCGGGGTTTTTGCCCGGCTGCTCGATGAGGAATACGCCAAGCTGCTCGCGGCCGGCCACCGCGACGTGCACGAGGGCTCCAAGACCACGACCTTGCCCATTGCCCGGGCCATTGTCGAGGCCTATGTAATTGACCCGGTCAAGTTTCCCTGGTTCGTCGATCTGCTTAACCTCAACCTCAACAATCACGACCTGGGCGTGGCCAAGGCGCGGATCGCCCGCTACATGGCCGAGTTCAAGGCCAGCGGCGCACGTATCACCGAAAACCTGGATACTGCGCCTGGACAGTGAGGAGGGAGGAGCCGGGAATCGTGGGTTCAGGCGGGCCACAGACTGGGGGGGCAAATCCACCGGCATGGTTTGAAGGCCGGATCGGGGCTGTCTTGTTCAGGAGGACTTGCCCTGCAGTTCCTGACGGGTGAGGAAAGGGCCTCTGGTGGGATTCTTAAGGTAGAAGGGGCTGGGTTCACCGCCCTGGTACACGGCCTCAAGATAGGAGAATTTGCGCGGCAGTTGCGCCGGCGTACCTCGAGCCACCAGGAAGTCGGCGGGTTGGCCCACGGTCAGCAGGCCCGCATCCACACCTAACAGTTTCGCGCCATGGGAGGTCGCGCAGCCCAGCGCCTCGGGCAGGGAATAGCCGGCCTTGATCAGCAGTTTCATCTCTGCCACCACTGCCTCGCCATGGAGCACGCCCGGACTGCCCGAGCCGGTCCCCAGTGCGAGGGTGACGCCCAGCTTTCGCGCCAGCGTCACCTGCTCCAGTTGGCGGGCCAGCGCACGTTCAGCCAGTTTTCGCGCTTCCGTGCTGGGCGCCAGTTCGGCTTCGACCTGCATGGCATACAGGGTCGGCAGCCAGACCACTCCATGTTCAAGCATGCGCTCCAGGTTCTCGCGACCCATGGACGCGCCGCGCACCAGGCCATGGCATCCGGCGGTCAAGGCCAACTGCACGTTGGACGGGCCGCTGGCATGGATGAATACCTTTTCCCCTTTCTGCACCGCCAGGCTGACCTGGTCCCGCATTGCCCCGCTAGCCACATCCTCAGGGCCATCAGTCAAGGCGCTGCCCAGAAACACCATGCCTGACTGGGCGCCCATGATCCGCACCGGCGGCGTCTCCGGATGGCTGCCCGCCTCAATCTGGAAACGCGCGACTCGCCCTGTGTGATCGCCGCATTCTTGAATCAGCCCGACCCCATGCCGGAAGAGATAGAGAAGGCGCCGGCCTAACATGGTCCGCTCTTCTTCCCAAAAGGCGCCCGCCTCATGTGCACAGACCGCCTGGCCAATGGCCCCGGAGCAGGTGAGATGGACCAGGCAGTCGACAAAGAGCGGCGCCAGGGTGGCATGCGACAGGTCCACAATCGGGGCCGAGGTCTGCGGCGCTGGTCCGGTCAGGGGGGTGACGGCGCAGATCAGGCCGTCCTTGATTGTCAACAGGACGTTTTTTTGCGCCGGTCCGCCGCTGCCGTCAAACAGATAGCCGGCATGGAACAAGTGGGTTGACATATGGATACTGGTCTCCATGATGAGGGAGGGGCAGGGGGGCGCAGCATGTCGCGGCGGCGGCCGCCGTCAGTGTGCCACATGGTGGTTGAATTTGATCATCATACCAAAACGCCGGCTTAAACGATACTCTTGTTTCCCCGGATTTGGCAAAGACGGAAATCAGGGTAAAACGAGAAGAAATGTCTGGTTGTTTGCCGTCGCGTTGCATAACGCCGGGCCAGCGGTCAGAAAAGGCACGGCCCGGGGCTTTGTCTTTTCATTTCCAATAGCTTCATGGTAGGGTGACAAAAACCCATTCTTTGTTCAACCCAGGTCACTGGTGGAACCTCCAACGTACTCGCTAGCCATATCTCCGGATCTGTTCCAGGTTCGTCTCCACTCCCTGGATACGGACGGGGAGGCGGTTGCACTCCGTTCCGGCTCGGAGTTGCGGGATTTGCTTGCCGCCCGCGGCATCGTCTTCGGCTTGAACGAGGAGAGCCTTGCCCTGGCCTGCGCCATCATCGACCAGGGCGAGGCCCTGCCCGATCCGCTCCTGCTCGCTCAGGGCACGCACCCGGTTCCCGGCCGGCGTGATCTGCAGCTTATTTTTCCCCTTCAGTCGCTTGCCATCGAAACCGTTGACGACGAGGGCAACCCCAGGGAAACAGAGATCCAACTCGCGCCTCTGGTCCTGAACGGAGGGGTGATAGCCGAATATATGCCACCGGTCGAGCCGGTCAGCGGCAGGAACGTTCTCGGCCAGGAGGTTGCGTGCCCGTCGCCCACTATCCAGGTGGTCAGACCGGGCGAGCATGTCAGCTTGATCGAACGGACCCAGCAGATTGTCGCCCTGGCCAGCGGCTATCCGGTGATCGAGCGCACGACCAAGGGCTTGGTCGAACAATTGACCGTCAGCATCGAGCGGCTGATCACTGTCACCCCGGACAAGATGCTGGCCTTGCTGCATCTCAAACCGCCCCCAACCGGTCAGGCGCTGCCGGCTCTTGCCACCATCGAACAGGTGATGGAGGAAGAGCGGGTGGTATCTGGACGCAGACCGGAGGCTATCGCGGAGTGTCTGGCGCGGTGCGCGCCCGAGTTGTTGCCGCAGCAGGCGGTGGTTGCCCTGGGTACGCTGCCGGTCAACGGTACGGATGCCTGGCTGCGATTTGAGA
>CAZFPV010000074.1:0-8295 GCA_964521155.1 uncultured Desulfobulbus sp.
TGTCCGACCGGGGCGGGCCGTTTGCTGATCTCCGCCAGGCCTTCATGCAGGCGCTGGGATCGCCCAACTACCACAATCATGACTGCACCTGCGGCCGCAACGTCCACCACGCCTCCAAGTCGGTGTATGGCATGGGTCGCAAGGATTTCGCCTACGATTACGCCAAGGCGCGGCACATAGTCCTGTTTGGCCGCAACATCATCGAGTCGCTGCGGGTCAAGGAAGTGAAGAGCTTTCTTGCCGGCATCAAGAATGGGGCCCGGGTTACCTATATCGATCCGCGCGCCGCGGCTACTGCCGGCAAGGCTGGCCGTTACTGGCAGATCAAGGCCGGAACCGACTACGCTCTGCTGCTCGGCATAGCCAACTGCATCGTCAACAACAACTATTTTGACGAGGACTTTGTCGCCAAGTATGTCAGCGGCCTGCCCGAGTTCAAGGCCTTTCTCGAACCCTACACCCCGGAGTGGGCCGAAGGGGAGACCAACATTCCGGCGGCCGAAATTCGCGCTTTCTGCCTCGAACTGAACGAGGACCGGCCCAGGGTGATCATTCACCCTGGCTGGATGCTGGCCCGTTACCGTGACTCGTTTTACGCCTCGCGCATGATCCACATCCTCAACGCGCTCATGGGCAGCATTGAGCAGCCCGGCGGCCTGTTCTACCCCAAGGGGGCCAAGGACGCGGGCAAGAAGGGCTTGAAGAGCCTGACCGCCATCATTCCTCCGGTCAAAGAGGAACGGGCCGATGGCTGCGGTACGCGCTACCCGCAGTGGGACAAGGGCGCAGGCATGCTCCAGACCGCCTACGAGGCCATCGACACCGGTGTGCCGTACCCGGTCAAGGCCTACTTTGTCCATCGCCACGACCCCTTCATTGCCCTGCCCGACACCGCCGAACAGCGCCGCATCTTTGACAAGCTCGATCTGATTGTGGCCGTTGACGTCAACTTCAGCGAGACCGCCTGGTATGCCGATGTCATCCTGCCGGAATCCACCTTCCTTGAGCGCGACGACATTATTCGCACCGAGAAGGGCCTCAAGCCCGGGTTCGGCCGCCGGCAGAAATGCGTCGAGCCGATCAACAACACCCGCGCCGGCTGGGAAATTTACACTGAACTGGCCAAGCGCATGGGCAAGGAAGAGTACTTCCCCTACAACTCCATCGAAGAGATCTGGCAATACCAGTTGCAGGACACCGGTCTGACCCCGGCTGATTTTGATGCCAAGGGCTTTGTCAAGCTGTGTGGCGACGCCATCTGGCATGACCGCGATCAGCTCAAGTTCGGCACCGAGTCGGGCAAGATCGAGATCGTCAACGCCAAGTGGGAAGCCATGGGCGTGGCCTCGCTGCCACCCTACGTCGCCCCGGAGGCGCCTCCGGCTGGCAGTTTTCGCCTGCTCTACGGCCGCTGCGGCTACCAGGCCCATGGCCAGCACCACAACAACCCCATTCTCAGCGAACTCTTGGGCGAGAACGCGCTCTGGATCCACAGTGGGCCAGCGAAAAAGCTCGGCATCAAGGACGGCGATCGGGTACAGGTCACCAGCGGCAACGCCCGCGGCACCATCCGCGCCAAGGTCACCGACCTGATCCACCCCCAATCGGTGTTCATGCTGCACGGCTTCGGTACCGGGGTGCCAGCCAAGAAGCGGTCGTTCGGCAAGGGGTTGGCTGACCAGATTTTCATGAAGGGCAAGCTCAAGGAATGGGACAAGGCCGGCGGCGGTCTCAACCTCAACGAATGTTTCGTCACCGTCACTCCGGCGGCAGAGTAGGAGGAAAGCCATATGAGCAAATACATCGTCACCCAGGACGTGGCCGACTGCATCGGCTGCCGCGCCTGCGAGGTCCATTGCAAGGCTAAGAACCACAGCGGCCCCGGCGCCTACTACTGCCGCATCATCGAGGTCCAGTCCAACCGGGGCAAGACGCCGCAGATCGATTTTGTCTATCTGTCCTGTTTTCACTGCGAGAAGGCCTGGTGCGTGGACGCCTGCCCCACCGGGGCCATGCGTCGGCGCGACAGTGACGGCATCGTCTATGTCGAGGTCAAGGACTGCGTCGGCTGCAAGGTCTGCATCACCGCCTGCCCCTGGACTGTGCCGCAGTGGAACGCCGAGACCGGCAAGGTCGGCAAGTGCGACCTGTGCAAGGACCGCCTCGACCAGGGCCTTGAGCCGGCCTGCGTCTCCAAGTGCACCACCGGCTGCCTCAAGCTGACCACCCCGGCCGAGGCCTCCCAGGCCGCGCGCCAGGCATTTGCCGAGCAGTTGTACATCAAACGGAGCTGAACGGAGGAGCGGTCATGGACACCGCCATGCCCCAGGAATACCTTGGCATTCTCTTGCTGCTGATCGTCGGCATCCTCTTCGGGGTGCTGACCTTGTTCGTGGGCCGGTTTTTTCGTCTGAGCCGACCCTATCACGAGAAGCTGATCGCTTACGAATCAGGCAACGAACCCACCGAGGCGCCGCGGATGCGGTTTTCGGTCAAGTTCTACCTGATCGCCATCCTCTTCGTGATCTTTGACGTCGAGGCCATCTACCTCTACCCCTGGGCCGTCACCTTTGACCGGCTCGGGCTGTTTGCCCTGGTGGAGATGCTGCTGTTCATCGCCCTGCTGTTGGTGGGCTACGTCTACGCCTGGAAGAAGGAGGTCCTGCAATGGGAGAAATAAGCGCACCGGGCATGGTCCAGCTGGAAGAGGGGGTGCGGTATATCCCCGGCGCCAACGCCATCCTGGGGCCGCTCAACAAGCTGGTCAACTGGGGCCGGGCCGGTTCAATCTGGCCGGTGACCTTTGGTCTGGCCTGCTGCGCCATCGAGATGATGGACGCCGGCGCCTCGACCAACGATCTGGACCGCTTCGGCATCCTCTTCCGCGCCAGCCCCCGCCAGGCCGACTGCATGATCGTTGCAGGCACCCTGTCCAAGAAGATGGCGCCGGTGCTGCGCCGGGTCTACGATCAGATGCCCGAACCGCGCTACGTGCTGGCCATGGGCAGCTGCGCCTGCAGCGGCGGGGTCTTCGACACCTACGCCGTTACTCAGGGCGTGGATCAGATCCTGCCGGTGGACGTCTACGTGCCCGGCTGTCCGCCCCGGCCCGAGGCCCTGATGGAAGGGATGATCAAACTACAGGAACAGATCCTCAAGGAGCAGTTTCGATGGAGTCAATGGCGATAGCCGAACGGCTGCGGGCCAGGTATCCCGACGAGTTCCTGAAGCAGTACACCTTCCACGGCCAGACCGCGGTGGTCATCCGCTGCGGCCGCATCCGCGAGATCCTCCAGTGGCTGCGCGACGACCCCGACCTGCGGCTGAACCACCTGCGCTCGCTCTGCGGCGTGGACAATTCCCGGCGCAAGATTCCGGGGCTGTCCCGCTTTGAGGTGGTGTACAACCTCTATTCCATCCCGCTGCGCCATGAGATCCGTCTACGGGCCGAGGTGGCCGACAAGGAACCCCGCATCGACTCGGTGGTTTCGCTTTGGCCCGGCGCCGACTGGCTGGAACGGGAGACCTGGGATTTGATGGGCATCACCTTCGACGGCCATCCGGATCTGCGACGGGTGCTGTTGCCCGAGGACTGGGAAGGGCACCCTCTGCGCAAGGAGTACCCGCTCAAGGGCAAGGGCGAATGGGCGGGACTGACCGAGCTGATTGAGCGGACCAGGGAACTGGACCGGCACGGCTTCCGGCCGGATGAACCGATGGACGCGGCAGGGCAGGGCAACCAGGAGGAGGGACCATGACCAGACCGATCAGCCAGACTCTGGAAGTGCCCGTGGCCGACGGCAGCGACAACGAACGCTACTCGCTGCGCATGGGGCCGCAGCACCCGGCCACCCACGGCGTGCTCCGGGTTGATCTCGAGCTTGACGGCGAGACCATCCTCGATTGCAGGCCCCAGGTCGGTTACCTCCACCGGGGCTTTGAAAAGCTCTCCGAAAACCGCACCTTTGCCCAGAACCTGATCCTCACCGACCGGCTCGACTACATCGCCGCCATGGCCAACAACGTCGGCTACTGCGTCGCGGTGGAGCGGCTGCTGGGTCTTGAGGCCTCAATGCGGGCCAAGTACATCCGCACCATTGTCGGCGAGATGTCGCGTCTGGCCTCGCACCTGCTGTGGCTGGCCACGCACGCCCTCGACATCGGGGCCATGACCGTGTTCCTCTACTGCTTCCGCGAGCGCGAGATCCTGCTCGACCTGTTCGAGGAGTTGTGCGGGGCGCGGCTGACCTTCTCCTACCCGCGCATCGGCGGCGTCCGCCAGGATGTCAGCCGCTCTTTCATCGACGAGCTGCAGCGCTTCCTTGATCTCTTCCCGGAGAAGATCGACGAGTACGAGACCCTGATCGACACCAACCGCATCTGGCTCAAGCGCACCGTGGGCGTGGGCAAGATCACCGGCGAAGATGCCCTGGCGCTCGGCCTCACCGGGGCCTGCCTGCGCGGTTCGGGTGTGGATTACGACCTGCGCAAGCACCAGCCCTACGACGCCTACGACCAGGTGGAGTTCGAAGTGCCCATCGGCAGCGACGGCGACATCTATGCCCGCTACCGCTGCCGCATGGAGGAGATGCACCAGTCGGTGTGCATCATCCAGCAGTGCATCGACCAGCTGCCGCCCGGCCCCATCGTCGGCGAGAATGCGCCCGAGCTGCTCATGCCGCTCAAGGCCAAGCCCCTGGTCAAGGCCGAGACCAGCCGCTGGGGCAGCCGTATCATCACCATGATCAAAGACCGCAGCCTCTATCCGGCCGGCGATGTCTACGTGGCCACCGAGGCGCCCAAGGGCGAGCTGGGGTTCTATTTTTCCTCGGACGGCGGCAGCCGGCCCTACCGCATGCACATTCGTTCTCCTTCCTTCATTCACATCTCAGCCCTGGGCGTCATTGCCCGGGGGGAACTGGTTGCCGACCTGATCGCCAACATCGGCAGTCTGGACGTGGTCCTGGGCGAGTCGGACCGATGAACGCCATTCTCCTGCAGAAACAACAGCGGATAACGCCATGACGATCCTCATCATGCTGGTGCAGATTTTCATCCTCTTCTGCGTGGTCATGCTCCATGTGGCCTACGCCACCTATTTCGAGCGCAAGATCATCGGCCACATGCAGGTGCGGATGGGACCGATGCGGGTCGGCTGGCACGGGCTGCTGCAGCCGATTGCCGACGGCGTCAAGAGCTTCTTCAAGGAAGACATCATCCCGGAGAACGCCGACCGCCCGGCCTTCCTGGCCGCGCCGATTATCTGCCTGGTGGCGATGATGACCTCGCTAGCGGTGCTGCCCTTTGCCAAGGGCTGGGTGCTGGCGGATATCAACATCGGCCTGCTGTTCATCTTTGCCATGAGTTCGCTGGCCAGCTACGGCGTGGTCCTGGCCGGCTGGGCCTCCAACTCCAAATTCAGCTTCCTCGGAGGCATGCGTTCCATGGCCCAGGTCATCAGCTACGAGATCGCCATGGGCCTGAGTCTGGTGGGGGTGATGCTCATGGCAGGCTCGCTCAACCTCTCCGAGATCGTCGAGGCCCAGGGCGACTCCATCCTCGGCATGTATCTCGTGCCCCAGTGCCTGGGCTTTTTCGTCTTCTTCATCGCCATGCTGGCCGAGACCAACCGGGTGCCCTTTGATCTGCCCGAAGCCGAGACCGAGCTGGTCTCCGGCTACTGCACCGAGTATAGCGGCATGCGCTACGCCATCTTTTTCATGGCTGAGTATATCGGCATGATGGTCATGGCCTCCATCGGCACCATCTGCTTCCTTGGCGGCTGGAACGGGCCATTTGCCGTACCGTTCTTCCCGCCGCTGTGGTTCATCCTCAAGATCTACCTATTCATGTTCCTGTTCATCTGGATCCGGGCCACCCTGCCGCGCTACCGCTACGACCAGCTGATGGATCTCGGTTGGAAGCTGCTCATCCCGCTGGCTCTGGCCAACATCGTGCTCACCGCCTGCGTCAAGGCGCTGGTCGGGTAGGGGGGGCAATCATGCAGATCCAGTACAAGCCCAAACGCAATGTTCTCGAGACCATCTTCCAGGTCGAGATCCTCCAGGGCATGGCCCTAACCCTGAAGCGGCTGTTTTCCAGGCCGATCACCCGCCAGTACCCGGACGAGAAGCCGGCGATCAAGCTCGGATTTCGCGGCCAGCACGCCCTGGTTCGCGATCCAGTGACCAACACCACCCGCTGCATCGGCTGCATGCGCTGCGCCATGGTCTGCCCCTCGCGCTGCATCCGCGTCCGTGCGGTCAAGAAAAAGGCCGAGCACGGCAACCGGCGGTTCATCGAGGACTACCGCATTGAGGCGCTGCGCTGCATCTACTGCGCCTACTGCGTCGAGGTCTGCCCGGTCAACGCCCTGATCCTGACCGAGGAGTACGAGTACAGCGGCTATGACCGCGATTCGCTCAACTTTGGCATGGGCCAGCTGCTGGGCAACTGGGATCGGTTCATCGCCGGCCGCGGCGAGCAGGGCAGGGATTATGTCAATCCCTACTGGCGGCCGCGCGGCGTGCCGATTCACGACCTGCCCGCGGCCAAGCGCGGCCCCGGAGGCAGCGAGATCAACGAGGAGGAGCAGGTGGTGGGCCGAAACTGGAAAACGCACCGCAAACCCGAACAATCCGCGGTTTAGGGGGATTCGATGTTCAGCCAGATTTTTTTCTTCTACTGCGCCCTGATGATCATCGCCAGCGGCATGCTGGCCATCAGCCTGCGCAACCCGGTACACTGCGTACTCATGGTGCTGGTGCTCTTCTTTCACATGGCCGGCGTGTACCTGACCCTGAACGCCGAGTTCCTCGCCGCGGTGCAGATCATCGTCTATGCCGGCGCAGTGCTGGTGCTCTACCTGTTTGTGCTCTTCCTGGTCAGTTTGCGCGAGGAACTGCACCTGGAAGCCTTTGTCCCCTCGGCCTGGCTGGGGCGGATCATTGCCGCGAGCCTGGCCGTGGGCCTGGTCGCGGTGGTTCCGGCCTTCACCCTGGGCGAGAAGGGCAAATGGACCGTGGCCGCGGTGCGTGAGATCACCCACACCAAGGCGATGGGCATGGAGCTGTTCTCCACGTACCTGCTGCCCTTTGAGATTGCCGGCCTGATCCTGCTGGTGGCCCTGATCGGCGGCCTGGCCCTGGCCCGGCGCGAGGACGGCCCTTTGCCTGATCAGTCGCAGCCGGCGCAGCCGCGCGAGGAGGCACAGCCATGATCCCCCTTTCCTGGTACATGACGCTCGCAATCATCCTGTTCTGCATCGGCGTCTGCGGCTTTCTTACCCGCCGCAACGTGATCATCATGTTTCTCTCGATTGAACTGATGTTCAACGGCGTCAATCTCAACCTGGTGGCGCTCAGCCATTTCCTTGACTCGGTGCGCGGCCAGGCCTTCACCTTTTTCATCATCACCGTGGCCGCCGCCGAGGCCGCCATCGGGCTGGGCATCGCCATCGCCCTCTACCGGAGCCGGCGATCCGTCCACATCGACACCATCAACGAACTGAAGGGATAACCATGCCGGCCTCCTTGCTTGCCATCCCGCTGCTGCCGCTGGCCTCCTTTGTCCTGACCCTGCTGTTTGGCAGGCGCATGGGCGTCCGAGCGCACTGGCTGCCGATCATCACCGTGCTCATCTCGTTTGTTTGCGCCCTGGCCGCCTTTTTCCGCGTCCGCTCCGGGGTGATCATCAACCAGGATCTCTACACCTGGATCGAGTCCGGCTCGCTGTCGGTGTCCGTGGGCTTTCTCGTCGATCAGCTGACCGCGGTGATGCTGCTGGTGGTCACCAGCGTCAGCTCGCTGGTGCACATTTATTCGGTGGGCTACATGAAAGGCGAGGACGGTTACTACCGCTTCTTCGCGTACCTGAGCCTCTTTACCTTCTCCATGCTCATGCTGGTGCTGGGCAACAATTTCCTCCAGCTTTTCTTCGGCTGGGAGGCGGTGGGGCTGTCCTCGTACCTGCTCATCGGCTTCTATTACGAGAAGCAGTCGGCTGCCGACGCGGGCAAGAAGGCCTTCATCGTCAACCGCTTCGGCGACTTCGGCTTCATCCTCGGGCTTTTCTTGATCTTCACCCAGTTCGGCAGCCTCCACTACCACGAGGTGTTCGCCCAGGCGGGCGGGCTCGCCGGCCAGAGCATCACCCTCTTCGGCGCCCAGGTGCAGACCGCCACCCTGATCGCACTGCTGCTCTTCTGCGGCGCCATCGGCAAGTCGGCCCAGATTCCGCTTCATGTCTGGCTGCCCGACGCCATGGAAGGCCCGACCCCGGTCAGCGCCCTGATCC
>CAZFPV010000075.1:0-8243 GCA_964521155.1 uncultured Desulfobulbus sp.
GCAAGCAGACCACGCTCGACGCCGAGGGCAGTTACCTCTGCGGCCGACTTCTGTTCGAACTGATCCGCCAGCACCCGGAACCTATTGTCGGCGTTGGCGGCATGACCCTGGGCGCCGATCCCCTGGTCACAGCCGTGTCCCTGGTCAGCTACCTGGAGAAGGCGCCTATTCCAGCCTTTATCGTCCGCAAGGAGGCCAAGGGCCACGGCACCGGCAACTACATCGAGGGCAAGAGCAACCTGCCCGCAGGTGGCCTGATGGCCCTGGTCGAGGATGTGGTCACCACCGGGGGCACCCTGCTCAAGGTGATCGAACGGGTGGAAAACGAGGGCTTCCGGGTCGGGCTGGTGGCCACCATTGTCGACCGGCAGGAAGGCGGGGCCGAAATGCTCGCGGCCCGGGGTTACCCGCTGAGGGCGGTATTCACCCGGGAAGAGCTGATCGGCAAGGCAGGGGCGCCATGAAGTGCCGACAGTGCGGCGAACCCCTGCAGGTGCAACGCCGCTGCCGCCAGGTCCGGCTTAAATGCATCGGCTGCCAGCACGAATACCAGATCCATGAGGTGGCGGCCGAACTCGACCCGGCGACCGAGGCGGAACTCGAACGCTATACCTGCATCATCTACGACTGATGACGATCAACAGCATCAAAGTCCACGTCCGCGACAATAATACCGCCACCCTGATCTGCCCGTCCTGCAGCACGGTCAAGCACCTCTCGGCGGAACGGCTGTTGCATGCCTGCCATACCGTCTCGGTCCGGTGCCGCTGTCAGCACGTGTTCAGCGTGCTGTTTGATTTTCGTCGTCATTTTCGCAAACAGACCAGCCTTGCCGGCACCTACGTCGTCACCAGCGATGGTGGTTTCGGCGGCGGCATCATCCATATCAACAACATCTCCCGGGGCGGTCTCGGGTTCACGGTTTCCGGACTGCATCGCATCGAGATCGGGCAGGAACTCCTGATCGAGTTCCAACTCAACGACCGCAAGCGAACCCACCTCAAGAAACAGGCCGTGGTCAGATCGGTGCGACAAAACGCCATCGGCTGCCAGTTCAAGGACAAGACGGATATGGATCGCGACCTGGGGTTTTTTCTCCAGAGCTGACCCAGGCTTCTCAGGCCGTATTTACCCCTCCCCCTCCAGCCCCTCTGGTTTACTGAGGATCGTCCAGGCCCGATCCAGCAACGGCGTCAGCGTCTCCGGATGCAGGGCGCTGACGCCCACCCCATCCTCGGTTTCCCGCCACACAGCCTGCGCCTCCTCGTCCAGTCGGTCGATCTTGTTGAACACCTTGAGGCAGGGAATCTCGTCCAGCTCCAGCTCCGCCAGCAGCGATTCCACCACCTGGGCCTGTTGCCGCCAGGCCGGGTTGCTGATGTCGATCACATGCAGCAGCAGATCAGCCTCGAACAGTTCCTCCAGGGTGGATTCAAAGGCCTTGAGCAACTCGGCGGGTAGGTTACGAATAAAGCCCACGGTGTCGGTGATGATCACCTCCATGTCCTGTGGAAAGCGCAGGCGGCGGCTGGTGGGGTCCAGGGTGGCGAACAGCAGGTCCTCGGCCTGGATCTCGCTGTGGGTCAGGGTGTTGAGCAGGGTCGATTTGCCGGCATTGGTGTAACCGACCAGGGAAATCACCGGCACGTCGCGCTTGCGCCGGCGGACGCGGCGGTGGAAGCGCTGCTCGCCCACGGCTTTGAGTTCCTTGCCCAGGCGGGTGATGCGGTCGTTGATCCGCCGCTTGTCGATCTCCAACCTGGTCTCGCCCGGGCCGCGGGCGCCGATGCCGCCGGTCAGGCGCGAGAGCGCGTCGTCGCGGGTGGTCAGCTTGGGCAGCATGTACTTGAGCTGGGCCATCTCGATCTGCAGCTTGCCCTCGCGCGAACGGGCGCGGCTGGCAAAGATATCGAGAATCAGCTGGGTGCGGTCGATGACCCGCAGGTCGGTGTGGTCGGTGACGCTGCGGATCTGGGAGGGACTCAGCTCCTGGTCAAAGAGCAGCAGGTTGGCCCCCAGTCGCAGGCTCATGAGCACGATGTCCACCAGCTTGCCCCGACCGAGGAGGAAGCGGGGGTGGATGCTCTTGCGCCGCTGGATCACCCGCTCCAGCACCTCGACTCCGGCGGAGCGGGCCAGTTCGGCCAGTTCCTCCATGGAGTCCTCGGCCTCGGTGCGCGAGCCGGTGGACACCGACACCAGGATGGCTCGATCCTTGCCCTGATCGACCGCACGCACCGGCCGCTCGCGGATGAACTCCTCCTCCAGGGCCTCGATCAGCTCGATGCAGGACTGCTCCTGGGCGGCCGGATGCACCGGCGGCAGCCGTTCCCAGTCGCGGCCGTCGATCTGGCGGGGGATGAGGTGGACAGTGTGGAGCAGGTCGGGCAAACCCTGGCGCAGGGTCAGGATGGACATCAGATCCAGCCGCAGGCAGGCCAGATCCATGATATCTTCTTCGCTCACCGCGGTCGCTCCGAGCACGGTGTGGACGCAGCGCAGCCCGCGCAGCCGGCCGCCGGCCGTGCCGATATGGGCCAGGGCCGGAATGGTGATACGGTCGTAATCGCCGACCACCACGCATTCGATCTGGCCGGAACGATGGATGAGCAGGCCGATCTGGCGGTTCAGCTCGGTGGAGATGGCAGCCAGCGAGCGGGCGGTCTCCCGGCCGATGACCTCGCTCGGCTCGATCCGTTTCTGGGCCAGCCGCTCCAGATCGCGCAGCTGCTTGGGCTTGAGCCCGTGGGTGTTACCGGTGACGGCGGCGATGGCTGCCTCCTTGGGTGGGGGTGGTTCTCAGCAGGGCGCATGCCCCGGAGTCCGGGGAAAGGGAATGACCTCGCGGATGTTCTGCATGCCGGTGACGAACTGCACCAGCCGCTCAAAACCGAGTCCAAAGCCGGCATGGGGCACGGAGCCGAACCGCCGCAGGTCGAGATACCAGCCGTACTGGGCCAGATCAAGCCCGGCCGCCGCCATCCGTGCAGCAAGCACCTCGTAGCGTTCCTCGCGCTGGCTGCCGCCGACCAGTTCGCCGATGCCGGCCACCAGGATGTCCATGGCCGCCACGGTCTCGCCGCCCTCGTCCAGCCGCATGTAAAAGGGTTTGATTCGCGCCGGATAGTTGGTAACGATCACCGGTGCGCCTGCCACCTCCTCGCAGAGCCAGCGTTCATGCTCGGCCTGCAGGTCCGTGCCCCACTCCACCGGGAACTCGAAGGTGCGGCCCGAACGCTTGAGCTCGGCCACGGCCTCGGTGTACGTGAGGTGCACAAATGGCCGGTCGCGCACCAGGGCAAGACGGTCGATCAGCCCTTTGGCGATGAATTTGTCGAACAGCTCCAGGTCTTCGGTACATTCGGTCAGGGCTGTGCCGATCAGCGACTTGATCATGGCCTCGGCCACAGCCATGTTGCCCTGTAGGTCGCAGAAGGCCATCTCCGGCTCGAGCATCCAGAACTCGGCCAGATGGCGGCTGGTGTTGGAATTTTCGGCGCGGAAGGTCGGCCCAAAGGTGTAGACCCGGCCATGCGACAGGGCATAGACCTCGGCCTGCAGCTGGCCGCTGACCGTGAGCCCGGCCCGCCTGCCGAAAAAATCGGCGGCAAAGGGATCCTTGCCCGTAAGTTGCGCCGGCTCCAGGGCCGAGACCGTGAACATCTCCCCTGCCCCCTCGCAGTCCGAGGTAGTGATGATCGGGGTATGCACCTGCAGGAATCCCTGCTCGTGGAAAAACCTATGAATGGCGAAACTGAGCGTGCTGCGTACCCGGGCCACGGCGCCCAGGGCATTGGTGCGCGAGCGGAGGTGGCTAATGGAGCGAAGAAATTCAAAACTGTGCCGCTTTTTCTGCAGCGGATAGGTCTCGGGATCGGCCCAGCCGATCACCTCGATGGACTCGGCCCGTACTTCCACGGCCTGGCCCTTGGCGGGCGAGGACACGAGTTGGCCGCGGACCCGCAGCGAGCAGCCGGTGCTCAGCCGCCTGATCTCGTCCTCGTAGTTGGCCAGGGCCGCATCGGCGAGCACCTGCAAGCTGGCCAGGCAGGAGCCGTCGCTGATCTCAAGAAAGGACAGGCCACCGGAATCGCGACGGGTACGCAGCCAGCCGCAGACTTCGACAGTGGCGCCCACCTGCTGGCGGCGCAGGATTTCGGAAATTCTCGTCGGCAACATGCTGCCCTCCCTGCTGCTATGGTGTTTCGGATCAGATGTGCAACTCGCCGCTGTCGTCCTCGCGCACCCCGACCACCACGATGCCGGCCCGGTTGGCGGCCTGGATCATGGCCTCGCGGTCAAAGAGCAGCGACTGTCCGGCCTCCACCGCCAGCACCGCGCCCTTGACCGCAGCCAGGGTCTCGATGGTGCCTGCGCCGGTGGCCGGCAGATCGAAACGGAAATCCTGGCCCGGTTTGCGCAACTTGACCACCACTGCGCCGGAGCCAGCCAGTTCGCCGCCGCGGCGGATGGTCGCGTCCGTGCCCTCCATGGCCTCCACCGCCAGCACCGAGCGGTCCCGGACCACCACGCACTGACCGATGTCGAGCCGCCCCACGGCCCGGGCCATGGCCCAGCCGAAGCGGATATCCTCCATCTGCTCAGAGTTTGGTTTTTTCTTGGCGAGCACGCCCTGGGGGAACAGCAGGTGGTCCAGGTAGCAGGTCGAGGCCAGCACGCGGATACCCTCTTCCTCAAGTGACTGGGCCACGGCCCGAAGGATGGCGTCATCCAGCCTGCGGTCGATCTTGTTCCACAGGGTCAGCCCCTTGAAATCGGGCAGGATGTCGTGAAAGATGCGGGTCTTGGTGATGGTGCCGGCAAAGACAGTCTCGGTCACGCCCTCGCGCCGGAAATGACTAATGATCTTGCCCAGCTGGCCGAGCTTGACCCAGTAGGTGGCGTGGGCCCGGGTCTCGATCCCGGCCATGGTCTCGTTGACGTGGGCGATGGCCACCACCCTGCGTCCCTGCCGCCGAGCGGCTTCGGCGAACAGCAGGGGAAATTGGCCCCCGCCGGCGATCAGGCCGATGGCCGGCTGTGTCGCGGTTTCAGTCATCAATAGTCCGCTTGACCACCCCGCGCTTACTGGTATGGAAGAATTCGACCATCAGCTGGACCTCGGCACAGTCCGCCATTTCCTCCTGCAGCTTGGAGAGGGAATCCTTCAGGAGCAGATGGGGCGAGCGGAAGAGAATCTTGAACGCCTCCTCCAGTTTCTTGATGGCGCCACGATCCATGCCGCCGCGACGCAGGCCGATTTTGTTGATGCCGGCGATGCGCATCTGGTTGCGGATGCCCTCCATGATCACATAGGGCGGGACGTCGAGGGAGATGCCCGACATGCCCCCTACATAGGAGTGGTCGCCAATGCGGCAAAACTGGTGCACCGCTACTAGGCCGCCCAGGTTGGCGTGGCTGCCGATTTCGACATGGCCGGCCAGGGTGGCGACGTTGGCCATGATCACCCGGTCGGCGATGGTGCAGTCGTGGGCGATGTGGCAATAGGCCATGATCATGTTGCGGTTGCCTATCACCGTCTTCTTGTTGCCCTTGGCCGTGCCCCGGTGGATGGAGACATACTCGCGGATCAGGTTGTCGTCGCCGATGATCAGCTCGGTCGGTTCGTTCTTGTAGTGGATGTCCTGGGGTGGTGCACCAATGGAGCAGAACGAGCTGATGGTGTTGCGGGCCCCGATGGTAGTATGGCCGGAAACCACGGTGTGGGTGCCGATGCGAGTCTGGGGGCCGATCTTGACCGGTCCGTCGATAATGGCGTAGGGTTCGACAATCACCGAGCTGTCAAGCTGGGCCTTGGGGTCAATGACTGCCGTGGGGTGTATCTGCATGGAAAACCGTAGGGGAGAATGGTTGAAAATGGACGGCCCTTCGGGGCCGCCCGCAGGCGTTGCGCGCCGGTTCAGGCGAAACTTGCCATCAGTTCGGCCTCGGTGACCAATTGGTCGTCGACAAAGGCCTGGCCTGCCATCTTGATGATCTTGGCCTTCTGCTTGACCAGCTCGAGTTTGTAGATCAGCTGATCGCCCGGTCGAACCACCCGGCGGAAGCGGGCCTTGTCAACGCCGGCGAAAAAGGCCAGTCTTCCGATCATGGCCGGGTCGGTGAGGCAGGAGAGGATGCAGCCCACCTGGGCCATACCTTCGAGGATCAGCACCCCGGGCATTACCGGCTCGCCGGGAAAATGGCCCTGGAAATAGGGCTCGTTCATGCTCACGTTCTTCAGGCCGGTGATGGTCTTGCCGGGGTCGAGCGCCGTGATCCGGTCGACCAGCAGAAACGGATACCGGTGCGGCAGGATCTCCATGATCGCCTTGACATCCATGGGCAATTGTCTGGTTGCAGCTTCGTTCATCAGTCCTCTCCCTGTTGTTCTTGGGTCGCAAGCAGTCCGGTCAGGCGGTCCACTTCCTTGCGCAGCCGCCGCAGTTCCCTGACCATTTCGGGCAGGCGACTGAAGGCGGCGGAACTCCTGCCCCAGCTCTTGACCTCAAAGGCGGGAATGCCGCCAATGACGGCGTCATCGGGCTGGTCGTTGTGGACGCCGGCCATGGCCGCGACCATGACCCGGTCGCCGATTTTCAGATGCCCGGCCAGGCCTGCCCTGGCCGCGAGCACCACATTCCTGCCCAGCACCGTGCTGCCGGCTATACCGACCTGGGCCACCAGGATCGAGTTTTCACCGACCACCACGTTGTGGCCGATCATAACCTGATTGTCGATCCGGGCGCCGGCCTTGATCCAGGTCGTGCCAAAGGCGGCGCGGTCAACGCAGGAGTTGGCGCCGATCTCGACATCGTCGTCGATGCGCACCGTGCCAACCTGCGGTTTCTTGTAATGGTTGCCGCGGGCGTCGGTGGCAAAGCCGAAGCCGTCACTGCCGATCACCGCGCCATGGTGCAGGATGACCCGCCGGCCAATGGTGCAGCGTTCGGCCACGGTCACATTGGCATGGATGATGGCGTCGTCGCCGATCATGGTGTGATCGCCGATCACCGCGCCGGGGTGGATGTGCACCCGCTCGCCCAGGACCACGCCGTCGCCCAGGCAGGCCAGCGGCCCGATGGTGACCTGGGGCGGGATGGTGCAGCCCGCGCCGATCACTGCCGAGGGATGAATGCCGCGGGCGGCAAAGGGCTCGGCCAGAAGATGGGCGTGGATGCGGGCGGCGGCCACTGCCGGCTGCTCGCATTCGATGGTCGGGACAGCCTGCGGCCCGACCCCGGCCGGGACAATGCAGGCAGCGGCCCGGCAACCGTCAGGCAGGGGCAGCTGTTTGCGTTCCAGGGCAAAGGTGATCTCGCCTTCGGCGGCGAAGTCAATGCCGTTGAGGGTGCGGATCAGCAGGTCGGGGTCGCCCACCACCCTGCCGCCCACCAGATCAGCCAACTGCTGCAGGGTGCATTCGCGCGGCACGTGCATGCTCCATCAGACGAAACGGGATTGAAAACCGGCCTTCCGTCCTGGTTGAGTCATTCATGAAAATGGCCAAAAGGGGACAAGATATACCGTACTTTTCAGGCCTCGTAAAGGAAAACAGCGGCGCAGCGGCGGCGATAGGCTGCCAGTTCTTCCTGCCAGCCTTGCTCAATCTCAAGGATAGGTGTGCCCTGCTCCAAGGCCTGGCGCACCTGTCGATCGCCCAGGATCAGGTCCATGGGCAGCCGTTCGAACTCGTACTCATAAGGCGGCTCCTTGTAGGCGAACCGGCCGGGATACAGGATCAGCATGGCCTGGAGCAGGGCCAGGCTTGTGCGATAGGGGCGGAAGGTCTCATGGTTGGTGACGTGGAGCTGAAACCCGGCGCAGGCTTGGCCCGCCCACTTGCCCGAAGTCGGTTCAAAGCGCAGCGGTCGCAGGCGGCAGCCGGGCAACTCGGTTTGGCTCAGGAAATCGAGCACCTCGCCATGGTCAATGAATGGCGCCCCGAACAGTTCGAACGGCAGGGTCGTGCCCCGCCCCTCGGAGACATTGGTTCCCTCCCAGATCACCTGGCCGGGATAGACCAGGGCCGCGGCAAAGGTCGGCATGTTGGGCGAGGGAAAGACCCAGGGGTGGCCAGTGGCGGGAAAATACATGCAGCGCCGCCAGCCTTCGACCGGAATCACCGTGAGATCCGCGCCGATCTGCATCTCCTGGTTGCAGAACAGGGCCAACTCGCCGATGCTCAGACCATGGCGCATGGGGATGGCGCAGCGACCGACAAAGGAGGCACAGTCCGGCCG
>CAZFPV010000076.1:0-8175 GCA_964521155.1 uncultured Desulfobulbus sp.
GTTGTGATGATGGTCTGGCCATCGTCGGCCAGTTTGAGGGTATCCTTGACCGGGATCGCGGCAATGGCAGCGCCGAACTCCCAGGCCGCATTGAGGCAGCGCTCGATGGTAGCCCGGTTCACCAGCGGGCGGGCGGCGTCGTGCACCAGGACAAGTGTAATGGCCGTGTCCAGTCGCGCCAGTCCGGCTCGGACCGAATCCTGGCGGGTGAGGCCGCCGACGGTGAAGACCAGTCGATCGAAATCGACCGGGGCAAAGTGAGGCCGGAGCGCGTCAATGGTTGCCTGGGTGTGGGCGGCGGGGACGGCGATCACCACCTGGCGGATGGCCGGGATCTCGAGGAAGGCCTGGCAGGTACGGGCCAGCATGGGCCGGCCGGTCAGGTCGAGCAGCTGCTTGGGACGCTCCCGGCCGAGGCGGCTACCGATGCCGCCGGCCGGGATGATGACCCCGAGCGTCGGCGGATGTTGGCTATGGTCTGACACGGATACAAGAGAGGGGTGAATTATAAGCCGAATTCTGTTCCCGCCCGAGGGCGGACCATGATCATTTGACTGGGAGACCGGTCGCCCGGTCCCTCGTGCAACCTACCCGGAGGCTTCGGGCGGGCCGCCCTCAAACGCCTCCCTATTTGGTCTTGCTCCCGGTGGGGTTTACCCTGCCCCCCATGTCGCCATGGGGGCGGTGAGCTCTTACCTCGCCATTTCAACCTTGCCTGTGAGTGTCGCCACTCCATCGGCGGTGTCTTTTCTGTGGCACTTTCCCGTGGTTGCCCGCGGTTCGCGTTACGAACCACCGCGCCCTGTGGTGTTCGGACTTTCCTCTCCGGCCAGGAGCCGGAGCGATCATGCATTCACCCCTCAATCTTCAGGCCGCCGGTCAGAGTGCGCCGGCCAGCCGTTCATTTCTGGCGTCGATCCCCTGATTGGCCAGCTGGTCGGCGCGCGCGTTCTCCGACCTGGGCACATGGGCGATGGTCCACCGATCAAACCGGGCCAATTGCTCCCGCACCTGGGTATACAGCGGCAGCAGTGCCTCGTGCTTGACCTTGTACCGACCCTGGATCTGGCGGACGATCAGTTCGGAATCAAGCGAGATGGCCAGTTCGGCGCAGCCGAGCCGCTTGGCCTCAGTCAGGCCCAGGAGCAGGGCCCTGTACTCGGCCACGTTGTTGGTGCAGGCGCCGAGATAGGCCGAGCAGGCGGTCAGTTCCTCGCCGTTTTCGCCGAGCAGGACCGCGCCTGCCCCGGCCTGGCCAGGGTTTCCTCGGGAGGCGCCGTCGGTAAAGAGGCGGCAACGGCCGGTGGGTTTAGCTGCGGCGGCCGGGGCGATGGGTGCGGCGGAAGGGGATTGGCCTCCGGCCAGAGGAATCTCCGCGGTGGCCCGCTCGCCGCTCAGAATGCCGCGGATGTCCTCAGGGCTGTAGCCGGGAAACAGTCCGTGGAGCAGGGCGTCATCCAGCCGATCGGCCAGGGTGCGCAGAATCCGATCGCGGGTCAGCGGCTCACTGATCAACGGACTCGTCCTCCTGCTCCTTGATGTAGAGAATGCGCTGGCAGGTCGGGCAGAGGTTGAGTTTGTCCGCTCTGCGCACCTCGTTGACCTGCTGCGGCGGCAGGGTCATGTGGCAGCCCTGGCAGACGCTGTCATTGACCGGCACCACCGCCAGACCTTCGCGCTTGTTCAGCAGCATGGTGTAGCGCTTGAAATGGGCGGCCTGCAGGGTCGAGGCCTCCTTTTCCCGCTTGGAGAAGACCGTTTTTTTGGAACCTTCGATTCGCTTGACCTCTTTGTCCACGGTTTCCAGGGCCTCGGTCAGCAGTTGCTGCTCTCCCAAGCACTGGTTTTCCAGGGCCTCGACCTCTTTTTCCAGCTGCTCGATCTGCTCGATGAATTGCAGCAGCCGCTCCTCTGTTTCCTTGGCCAGCCGCTTGTTCTCTTCGATCTCCTTGAGCAGGGCCTGATGCTCGCGGCTGGTCTGCACCTGCATCATCTTGTTCTGCCGGTCCTTGACGCGGGCGCCCGCATCCTCATGCTCCATCTTGGTTTCGCGCTGCTTCTGGTTGAGCAGTTCGACCTTATTGCGAAAGGCGGTGATGGCTTCCTGCTTTTCGGCGATGGATTGCTCCCGCTTGGCAATGGTCGCCTGGTGATTGGCGATGGCATGGTCAAATCCGGCAATTTCGCTGTCGATAGCCTGCAGATTGATGAGTTTGATCAGTTCCTCTTTCAATGATGAGCTCCTCGGCCGATTGGTCCAACTGTTGAAAACAAAAGGGATATCCTGTGAATGGCGGCTCGTTGCCGAAACCGTCTGGGTGTGTGTGGTGCGCATGCCTGCGGGGTGGTGGAGTGGCTGTTCATGCGAGCCGCAGGGGAGGGTGTTGGAGGGCTGTTTCGACGGTGACGTCCCAGTCCAGAGCAGCGAACCGCTGCCGCAGCAGGTCGCCGAACGCGGTCATGGCCGGCTGTTCGGTGGCGAAGTGGCCGGCGTCGAGCAGCCACAGGCCGGCCTCCTCGGCCCAGCGGGCGACGTTGTGCTTGACCTCGGCGGTGACGAACACGTCAGCGCCAAAGCGCAGGGCGGTTTCGGCGAAATCGGAGCACGAGCCGCCGCAGACGGCCGCGGTGCGGATTAGTGCGGGCCGGGGGCCAGCCTCGAGAATCCATGGCGGCGCACAGGCCCGGCGCAGGCGATCAAGAAAGTTCTCAGGCGCAAGCGGCGAAGGGTAAGCACCAATGCGGCCGAGGCCACAGGCTGCATCGCAGCCACTGCCGGCGGAAACGAGCGGTCTCGTTGCGTCCAGCTCCAGAGCGCGGGCCAGCACGTCGCTGACGCCGCCAGGGATGGCATCCAGATTGGTGTGGCAGGCGATGACGCCGACTTCCTCGCGGATGGCCCGGGCAATGAATCCGCCGATGGGGGTGTCGGTGCGGAGGGATTTCAGCGGCCGAAAGATGGCCGGGTGGTGGGTGATAATTGTATCGAACCGGCCGGCGCGGGCCGCGTCCATCAGCGCATCGGTGGGATCCAGGGCCACCAGGACGCGTTGTGCTTGGCGGTGAGGCGCACCAACCAGGAGGCCAACGTTGTCCCAGTCTTCGGCCAGGGATTGCGGGGTAATTTGCTGAAGAATGTCGAGAATATCTTGGACGGTTGGCACGGTGTCTCTATGCGGTAAAGAAAAAGAGGCACACCCTCCGGGGGTGTACCTCTTTTCGGGCATTGCGTGCAATGCCCCGCTGTCGTCTCAGTCCTGGCTGCCGGAAACTGTTCAATGCGTTCAAAACGGGATGATCGATGGGGATATGTCCCCGTTCTCCTGTTGCGGAACATGGTGGGCCCACCTGGACTCGAACCAGGGACCGACCGGTTATGAGCCGGTGGCTCTAGCCAACTGAGCTATAGGCCCATTCGATACAGAAAAATAAAAATAATAACAAAAAATCATGAAAGGTCAATATTTTTTACAGGTGGGCGTGAAATAATCAAATCGGGCAGGGAAAACCAGTGCCTCCGGTGCGACTCCCTGGCGCCTGGCGCGCGAGATGGTTATGATTGGGCCGAACGATGTTTCATTCATCGGCATGAATACAGGCCACCCGGGACTGGCGTGGCAGGGATTGGTATGCTCTACAATAATCTGCTCTTTTTTCTTGTAGCCATCTTTGTCTTCTCCACCCAATCTCCACCGGAGAAGCCATGGATGCCCCCCCTGCCGGCCCTGGTGCTGATGCTCGCGGCCACCTGGCTGCTCTCGGTCCTGGCCGGACGGCTGTTTGCCCGCGCAGCTGACTCGGCCCGCTATTTCGCCGCCGAGAAGTGGGCCCAGATCGCGGCGGTGTCGCTGTTTGTCGCTTTTGTCTATCTGCTCGATCTCAAGTATTATCTGCGGCCCCTGTCCCTGGGGGGCAGAGTGCCGGCGTTGACCGACATCGCCGGGCTTGGGTGCTTTTTTCTTCTTTTGGCCGTCATCTGGCGAAAGGCTCGGCCAAGCTATGCAGGGCTGTTCCATCGTCGGCACACTGCCTGGGGATTCATTGGCGCCAACTTCAAGGCCAATCTGCCCATTGTCCTGCCCTGGCTGGCGCTCTCCCTGGCCTTTGATCTGCTGTCCATCCTGCCGTTTCAAGGGCTGCAGGGGCTGCTGCGTTCGTCCTGGGGCGAGGTGGTTTTTCTGGGTCTGTTTGTGGTCTTTCTGGTGCTGTTTTTTCCGCCCCTGGTCCGGCTGCTCTGGGGATGCACGCCGCTGCCGCCGGGACCGGTCCGCGACCATATCGTCCGGTTTTGCCGGACCCAGGGTTTTCATTCCCCGATCCTGATCTGGCCGCTGTTCGAGGGGCAGGTCCTGACCGCCGCCATCATGGGCATCCTGCCCGGCCTGCGCTATTTGATGATCACCCCGGCCCTGCTCGAAACCCTGTCCCCGGACGAACTGGACAGCGTGCTCGCCCATGAGATCGGGCATGTCAAGCGGTGGCACCTGGTGCTCTATGTCGCCCTGTTCCTCGGCTTCAGCCTGCTGGCCGGCGCCCTGGCCCAGCCGCTGCCGCACCTCGTGCTGTCGGGCGATCTCTTCTACCGATTGCTGGCACTCGTTCCCGCGGCGCCGGCTACCATTCTCGGCGTACTGGTCAGTCTGCCGCTGCTGGCGGTGATGCTGCTCTACTTTCGCTTCGTGTTCGGCTATTTCATCCGCAACTTCGAGCGCCAGGCCGATCAGTACGTGTTCACGGCCCAGGGCACCGGCCGGCCCCTGGTGGCCTCGTTTGAGAAGATTGTAGAATTGGGAGGCGGTCGGCGGGAGGAAAAGAACTGGCACCACTTCGGCATGGGCGAGCGCATTGATTTCCTCGACCGGTGCGAGCGCGATCGAGCGGAAATCGGGCGGCAGGACCGCAAGGTTCACTTTAGCCTGGCGGCCTATTTCCTGCTCGTCGGTTTGCTGGTGCTGGGACTTCGGCAGATCGACATCGAACGGTTAAGCAACGGTTACGAGGCACGGTATGCGGAGGCCGTTCTCCTGCACAAAGCGAGGCTCGAGCCAGCCAACAGCCAGTGGCCGATCCTGCTGGGCGATTTCCTCCAGAGCCGCAAGCTGGAGCGAAGGGCGGTGGAGGCCTATGAGCGGGCCTTGCACCTCTCCCCGGACAATGCCGAGGTCAATAACAACTTGGCCTGGCTCCTGCTGACCGCCCAGGACGAGTCCCTCCGGGATCCGAAACGGGCCCTGGAACTGGCGCAGACCGCAGCCCAATTAAAGGAGCACGGGCATATCCTCGATACCCTGGCCGTTGCCTATTGGGCCAACGGGCGAATTGAGGAGGCAATGCTGGCCGAGCGCCGGGCAATCCGAATCGACCCGCGCAACCGGCCTTATTATCAGCGCCAGATAGAGAAATTCAGCAACGAGCACTGGGGGCGCCCGGAGTGATCGGGTGTCGGCGCGTTGCCGTGGGGAGTGCGGCTGGAAAGGATTACATGATGGCGCCGGGCAGTTCCATTTCGCCTCGATCAAAGGCCGTGGCAAAGGCATGGACCACCTCGGCGTCGAACTCGCTGCCAGCCCTGTCCATGATCTGCTTTCTGGCTTCAAGCGGAGAGAGGACCGGGCTGTTTGGCCCGGGAGATATCAGGGTATCGTAGGCATCGGCCACGGTCAGGATCTTCGCCCCCAGTGGCAGGGCAGGTCGCTTGTGCGGGAGAAGATCCTGTCGTTCGGCGGTTTCGTTGACAGTGATCAGCATGGGCAGCACCCGGCTCAGCGAGTCGCCCAGAGGGGTGAGGTGCTCCGGTCCCAACGGCAGATGCCCGGCAATGGAAACCCGGGCGTCCCTGCTCAGGCAGACCACCTTGTCCAGCACCGCCCGACTGGTTTTCTGTTTGCCGAGGTCGTGCAGGCGAGCCGCGGTGCGAATGTCCTCGATGTATTCTGTGACCAGCCCCATCTGGGTGGCGATGCGAGCCGCATACACCGAAACCCGGAAGGCGTGGTTTTCCCGATCCTCATCCTGGGTGATGAAATGCTTGAGGATAAGCACCAAGCCGTGGTAGGTCCGGCGAAGTTCACGGCTTCCGGCCTTGTGGTATTCATGAAGGGCGCCGGCCAGCCAGGCGGCGAGCATCAGGATGGCGCCCCATGACAGGATGTGGCGCCACTGGCTGGCCCCACCAGGTCCGGCGAGGTCAATGCGTTCGAAGTGTTCCGGGTTGGCTGCGCTGATCCCGAGCACCAGGACGATGCTCGCCACGGCGGTGAACATGGCCTGACGACGACCGTAGAAAAAGGCGGCCAGAATCGTGGGCAGGGTATACAAGCCGAGAAGCAGGTACTGGGAGGCCACCGTGTAATTGAGCGCCCAGCTAATGCCGAGGAGGAGTGTGATAATCAGCACTTCGATCACATTCTGCTTCAGCGTTCGTTGGGATTCGCCCTGCCGCAGACTGTCCAGGAGCATCTGGAATCCCAGATGGTCCGCATCGGTTTTGTCACATTGGCATGCAGATCCTTCCTTCGATGTGGGTTTGGCGCCAACGGTGTCCAGGGGTTTTCCCACATCATCCCCGGCGGGAAGAAACAGGGCACGGGCGCCAAACTGCTCCAACTGATCGATGACTGCGGCGCCGGTCGCCAGGGGAACGTTGCGGCTGAGCACCACCGGCAGGTTCTTGAGCAGAACGGGGATTTTTCCAGGCGGGATGCTTTTGGCCCGCTTGCTGAGATAAGCAACGAGCTGGGCCTCGTCGGCGCCAGCGGTGATCGTTTGGAGGATGATGGAGCCTTTGCTGGTATTCATGGCGTCCTTGCGTTTGAGAGGTGAGCCGTGTATCCGGACAAGGTGCAACCAGTGACGAACGTGGTTGAATATCGGCGTTGTTGATTCCAGTATACGCAGAAAGGCACGGGTGGTTCAAGATTCAGGTGGAGGGAAGGAACAATGCTTTCAGTATATTTACCGGCCCGAACCGGAGAAGGACAGGACAAGACATCACCGGGCGGCGGTTTTGACCATTTCTTCATCCCGAGAGAATTCCCGACTCCCTGGAGCATGGCATGCCGACGCCACTGATTCTGGTCACCAATGACGACGGCGTCCATGCCCCGGGCATCCGAGCGCTGTTTGAAGCGGTCAGCTCGCTTGGGGAGGCTGTCATCGTTGCCCCGGAGCGGGACAACTCGGCGGTGAGTCATGCCTTGACCATGAACCGGCCCCTGCGGGTCTTCGAGCTTTCGCCGCACATCTTCACCATCGACGGTACACCCACCGACTGCGTCACCATTGCGGTCAACAAGATCCTCGACCGCAAGCCCGATCTGTTGGTCGCCGGCATCAATCCGGGCTCCAATCTGGGCGACGACATCAGCTACTCGGGCACGGTTTCAGCGGCCATTGAAGGCACCATGTACGACATCCCCTCCCTGGCCTTTTCGCTCGGCGGGGAGCCGCCGCACCAATTTGAAGTGGCGGCCGGCGTGGCCTGGAAACTGGCCTCCCTGGCTCTGGCCTGGCATCTTCCGCCCAGCACCCTGCTCAACATCAACATCCCGCCCCTGCCGGCGGGCCAGATACCCGGTATCCGCTTCACGCGCCAGGGGCGGCGGATCTACAAGGACGCCATCCAGGAAACCTATGATCCCTGGGGGCGCAAGCATTACTGGATCGGCGGCGGCACCGTGCACTGGTCTGGTGGGACCGGCACCGACGAGGAGGCAGTTCGCGACGGCTACATCTCGGTCACCCCGATTCATCTGGATTTGACCAACCACCTTGGCCTCGGCTACCTGAGTCGGGAATGGAAGATGTGAGCGGCGCAATTGGATGGAGAAGAGGCGGCTGATGCCCTTGCTTGGCGCGCACCAGTCCATTGCCGGCGGCCTCCATCTGGCCTTTGCCCGCAATCGCCTGATCGGAGGCGAATCCTTGCAGATCTTCACCGCCAATCAGCGGCAGTGGCGGGTCAGGAATCCTGACCCGGAGGCGATCAAATTGTTCCGGGCAACGTGGAGCGAGCACGGCGACCTGCCGGTGGCCGCGCATGCTTCCTATCTGATCAATCTGGCGGCCTCGGCGCCTGAGGCGGCGGAGAAATCAGAGGCTGCCTTTGTCGATGAACTGCACCGCTGCCGCCTGCTGGGCATCCGCTTTGTGGTCATCCATCCGGGCAGCCATGGC
>CAZFPV010000077.1:0-8161 GCA_964521155.1 uncultured Desulfobulbus sp.
ACCCTCAACAGCATCATCGAATCGTTCTCGCCGGCCAAGATCGAGGGCAGCGATACCGGAGGCGATGGTGACTGAAACCGCCTTCATCGACGTCGATCACGTCCAGCACAGCAAACACAGGCAATCCATCTGCGGCGATGTCTTTCTCTCGCACCGCATCAAGGAAGAGGGCCGGATTCTGACGGTGCTTTCCGACGGCCTCGGGTCAGGCGTCAAGGCCTCGGTCCTGGCCAGTCTCACTGCTTCCATGGCCATCAGGTTTGCCGCCGCCTGCAGCGACACCCGGCTCTGGGCGCACTCCATCATGGACACCCTGCCGATCTGCGAGGTGCGCAAGATCAGCTACTCCACCTTCACCCTGCTTGATCTTGACGAGAACGGGGTCCTGCGTTTCATCGAACACGGCAACCCGCCGCTGGTCCTGCTGCGCGGCGCCGAAGAGGTGGCCCTGGATCGTTCGCTGATCACCCTGGAACGGTGGAAGGACAGGCTGATCTACCACGGCCAGGTCAGTCTGGCCGTGGGCGATCGGCTGCTCTGCTTTTCCGACGGCGTTACCCAGTCGGGCATGGGTCGCCGGGACATGCCGCTCGGCTGGACCAAGGAAAGGGCGGTTGATTGCGCCAGGGGACTGATCCGCACAACCCCGGACATCTCCTCCCGGAGATTGGCTGCGGCGCTGCTCAACCAGGCCCTGGCCAATGACGGCGGCAATGCTCGCGACGACATCAGTTGCGCCGTGGTCCACTTCCGGGTGCCGCGCAAACTGCTGGTCATGACCGGCCCGCCGTTTGCGCCGCAGCGTGATTTCGAGTTGGCTCGGGCTGCCATGACCTTTCCGGGCAAAAAGATCATCTGCGGCGGCACCACCGCCACCATTGTCAGCCGCATTCTCCGCCTGCCCATTGCCGTCGATCTGACCAAAACCGGCACGGGCATGCCGCCACCGGCACGGATGGAGGGCATCGACCTGATTACCGAGGGCGCCCTGACCCTGGCGCATGTGGCCCAGATCCTTGCCACGGACATCACGGTCGATCGGCTGCCGGCCAACCCGGCTGGGGATATCGTCCGCCTCATGCTCGGCAGCGACATCATCCACTTCCTGGTCGGCACCCGGATCAACGAGGCGCATCAGGATCCGAACACGCCGCAGGAACTTGATTTGCGGCGCAACATCGTCCGTCGCATCGTTTCCCTCCTCGAAGAAAAATTTCTCAATAGCACCTCCGTCCGCTTCATCTGACCGTCAGCGCCCCCTGCGACCCTGGTAGTACCAGTGTTAAGAGGGTTTCTATTCCCGCCGGTTCCTTTTCGCTCTTTCTCCTTGTTTTTTCGATCTCATCACGACCTTCCTCGTTCTCTCTCCGCTGGGTTAGATCTCTTTTGTGTGCAAATTAATAGGCTCAGTTTTGGCTTTCGTAATCTCAAATAATATTGACAGATCAGTATGTTTTAAATAAAATAAATATAGAGAATTAATTCTTTATATCGACATGCGTTCCGGCATGATTGGACAGTGGTATCGGGGGTGATTTCCTGAAAGAACGGACCGGGAGGCTGCAGAGGTTGGCAGCATCGAGGAGCCGGAGCTGGGGCAGGGACCAGAAGTGGGCAAGGTCTGGGCCAATGGCCGGCCCCGACAGGATCGCGTCCGCTGGCACATCTGCCTGGGCAGGAGCTCTGCCCATGGCTTGATGACAAGCCGGCTCTTGGGCAGACACAAAAAATACTATGTACACAAATCGTTAGCAGAGGAAACGGAGCAAGCACATGAACAAACGGGAGAAACAAGCTATTACCCGGCGATTTTTTCTCAAGGGGCTGGGGACCGCTGGCATGGCCGGGGCCTTGGCGACCCTGTCCGGATGCAAGGATGCAGGCAGGCCGCTAGGCGGTGAAGGATGGACTCCGCAGCAATACAACGCCCCTGGTTCCTGGCCAGTGCAGGTGCGGGGGCGTGTGCCCATCGATCCCGACAACCCCTCCCTGGTCCGCGACGATCGCAAATGCATCCTCTGCGGACAGTGTACCGAGGCCTGCAGGTATATCCAGAGTGTGGAAGGCTTCTACGCCCTGCCCATCAAGGATGATATCACCTGTGTCAATTGCGGCCAGTGTGCGCTGTGGTGTCCCACCGGCGCCATCAGCGAACGCGACGATATCGGTCACGTGTTCAAGGTTATCCAGGATACCAGCCTGCACGTGATTGTCCAGACCGCCCCTGCCACCCGTATTGCCATTGGCGAGGAATTCGGCATGCCCACGGGATCCATTGTTGAAGGCAAGATGGTGGCGGCCTTGAAACAACTCGGCTTCGACCGGGTGTTCGACACCAACTTCAGTGCCGATCTCACCATCATGGAAGAAGGAACCGAGTTGGTGAACCGGATCAAGGCCGCAGGCGGGCAGAAGCCGGAACAGGAGGGGGCTGGCCATGGGCATGCCCCGGTCGCGTTGCCGCAGTTTACCTCCTGCTGTCCGGGGTGGGTCAAGTTCAGCGAATATTTTTATCCGGATTTACAAGAGCACATGTCGTCCTGCAAGTCACCGCAGCAGATGCTCGGCGCAGTCGCCAAGACCTACTATGCCAAGAAAAACAATATCGACCCCTCCAAGATAGTATCCGTGGCGATCATGCCCTGCACAGCCAAGAAGTACGAGGCCGCGCGTGGGGAGATGAACAGTGCCGGCGTGGCTGTCGGCAACCCGGAGCTGCACGATGTGGATTTCGTGCTCACCACCCGCGAACTGGCACGGATGATCAAACAGCAGCGGATCGATTTCACCAGGATCGATCCCCAACCCTACGATAGCCTGATGGGCGAGGGCACAGGCGCAGCGGTCATCTTTGCCGCCTCCGGCGGGGTCATGGAGGCGGCGATCCGTTCCGGGTACTACCTGATCACCGGTGAAAATCCCCCGGAAGCCTTCTACAACCTGACCGCGGTGCGCGGTCTGCAGGGCGTGAAGGAGGCCAGCCTGGAAGTCCCCGGCCTGGGCGAACTGCGGGTCGCGGTCTGCCATGGGCTTGCCAATACCCGGCAATTGCTTGATCAGCTCCGGGCGGACAAGAAGGCCGGCCTGCCGCCGCGCTATCATTTCATCGAGGTGATGGCCTGTCCCGGCGGCTGCGTCAGCGGCGGCGGTCAGCCCAAGACCTCGGTGCCGCCCAGCGATTGGGTGCGCAAGGACCGGTTGAAATCCATCTATACCATCGACGCCACCATTGCCAAAAAACGGCTCAGTCATGAAAACAAGGAGGTATTGGATCTCTATGCTGACTATCTCGGCGCTCCCAATGGCGAGAAGGCGCATCAATTGCTGCACACCACCTACATGGATCGCAGCGTTCATCTGACCCCTAAGACCAAGGCGTAAGCCGCAGCGCGAGGATTGATTATGTCTCAAGGAGTCCTGGTCGACATGACCAAATGCTTTGGCTGCGGCGCCTGCACGGTGGCCTGCAAGCTCTGGAACGAAAAGAAATACGATGAGGTGGCCAAGCCAACCCTGGGCGAGGCTGCCCGATTGGTAGATATCAACTGGACCGTGGTCAGCAAGCATGATGTGATCGACAAGGCCGGCCACCCGGCCTGGCGCTTTGCCAAAAAACAGTGTCTGCACTGTGTTGATCCGGCCTGCGCTTCCTCCTGCCTGGTCGGCGCCCTGCGTCGCACCGCAGAGGGGCCGGTGGTCTATCACCCGGATCTCTGCGTCGGTTGCCGCTACTGCATGGTGGCCTGCCCCTTCAATATCCCCAAGTACGAATGGGACAAGAGTTTCCCCAAGGTTTCCAAGTGCCAGATGTGTTACACGCGCGTGGCCGCCGGAGAGCAGCCAGCCTGTATCGCCGTCTGCCCCAATCAGGTGATGCTCTATGGCGACCGCGAGGAACTTATCAAAGAGGCGCACAAGCGGATTGCCGAGAACAACGATTGCTATATTAACCACGTATATGGCGAAACAGAAGTGGGTGGCACCGCCTGGCTGTACCTCTCCGATCAGCCGTTTGACCACCTGGGATTCAAGACCGCTGTTCCCCAGGAATCGCTGCCTGCCTACACCTGGCAGATTCTCAGTAAACTGCCCGCCATTCTCCTGGGCTGGACCGCGATTCTTTCCGGTATCTACCTGTTTAATAAACGCCGTCACGCCATCGCTGATGGCAGGAAAGACAACACCACAGGAGGCCAGGCATGACCATCAACGGCAACCGCATCACCTTCAAGCTCACTGCATTCAGGATGATCCTGATTGCCTTTTCCCTGGTCTTTGTCGGCATTGTTGCCTACCGTCTGGTCAACGGCCTGCAAATGACCAACCTGACCGATGCCTGGCCCTGGGGGCTGTGGATCTTCATCGATGTCAAGCTCGGAGTGGCCCTGGCCGCCGGTGGCTTCACCACCGCCGGCATCTACTATGTGCTAGGCGTCAAGAAGGTCAAATCCGTGGTCAAGCCGGCCATCCTCACCGCCTGGCTGGGGTACTGCCTGGTTGGCTTTGGCCTGTTGATGGATCTTGGTCGCTGGTACGGTTGGTGGCACCCGATCTTCAGTTGGGGCGAACATTCGGTCATGTTCGAGTTGTACATGTGTGTATTGCTGTATACCATTGTCCTGACGTGTGAATTTGCCCCTGTCCTTTTCAAGGGCCTGGGCCTGGTCAAGGTCTCTTCCTTTTTCACCAGCCTCACCGCACCGCTGGTCATCGGTGGCATCGCCCTGTCCACCATGCACCAGAGTTCCCTTGGGTCAATGTATGTACTCACCCTGGGCAAACTCAATGAGTTGTGGTGGACCATGCTGTTGCCGGTTCTCTACTACTCTTCGGCAGTGGCCGTTGGTCCGGCAATGGTGACCTGCGAGACAGCCCTGGCCGGCAAATATTTCAACCATGACTGGGATACACCAGCCATGACCTTCCTGGCCAAATGGTCAGGCTATGTGATGAGTTTTTACCTGGTATTGCGTCTGTCCGATCTGCTCATGCGTGGTCAGTTGGGCCATTTGTTCGCCATGGACCCTCCCAGCCTGATGTGCCTGCTGGAACTGGCGATTGGCGCCATTCTCCCGGTCTATTTCTTCTGGAGCTACAAACTGCGCGATCAGGAGATGACCAAGAAGATGATCGTGCGCAACGCACTGCTCATGGTGCTGGGCGTGACCCTGAACCGGGGCAATGTGGTGTTCACCGGCATGGCCAAGGCCGCTGGATCAACCTATTTCCCCTCTGCGGCCGAATTGCTTCTCTCCATTGGACTGATCTCGGTGGGTATCCTGGTCTATCTCTTTATCGTGGAGAATTTTGATGTTTTTCCGAAGCATCAGGATGCCCCTGCGATTGAGGCGGGTAACAGCAACGAGCAGTCCAGCCCCCAAGGAGCCGGGCTCATTCGGGCGTAATCACCTTGCCGAGGGGTGAAACGACACCTATTGTGGCTCAAGACGCCGCGTGGTTTTCAACGACAACAGCATCCGAACAAGAACGCAGGGGGGGCAGGGGAGTACAAGACTGCACCGCCTGCCCATGACCGGGAGATCACTCCATGCTGATAGATACAGTGGAAATTGCGGAATTCATCCGCCCCGAGGAAATTGAATCGCTTCTGGAGCAGGCCGCGCATACCCCAGACAGTGCAATCGAGACTATTTTAGAA
Source organism: uncultured Desulfobulbus sp. (assembly GCA_964521155.1). Lineage (GTDB taxonomy): Bacteria > Desulfobacterota > Desulfobulbia > Desulfobulbales > Desulfobulbaceae > Desulfobulbus. The sequence goes on from CAZFPV010000077.1 coordinate 5,660, forward strand.
AAGGCGTCGCACTTTACCGGGCTGAGCCACCTGGAAGTGGCCAGTCTGCTGAAGATGGATGACAGACACCTGCCACGACTGTTTCAGGTGGCCCGCCGCATCAAGGAGGAGATCTACGGCAACCGCATCGTCATGTTCGCGCCGCTGTACGTGAGCGATTATTGCGTGAATCGCTGCGCCTACTGCAGCTACAACGCCTGCCACGGCTTCACCCGTCGCAAGCTGACCATGGCCGAGGTCCGGGACGAGATCATCGAGATCGTGGGCATGGGGCACAAGCGGATCGCGCTCGAGGCCGGCGAGGACGATGTCAACTGTCCCATAGAATACATCCTCGACTGCCTGCGCACCATTTACCAGACCCAGGCCGATCTCTCCGGTGAAATCCGGCGGGTGAACGTCAACATCGCCGCGACCACGGTCGAGAACTACCGCAAACTCAAGGACGCGGGCATCGGTACGTACATCCTCTTCCAGGAAACCTACCACCAGTCGACGTACGAGAAGTACCACCTGGCCGGGCCGAAACGCGACTACTGGTATCACACCACAGCCTTTGACCGGGCCATGGCAGCCGGCATCGACGATGTCGGCGCCGGGGTGTTGTTCGGCCTCCACGACCCTTATTTCGAGGCTCTGGCCATGGTGATCCACAACGAGCACCTGGAACGGACGTACGGCGTCGGCTTTCACACTATCTCGGCGCCGCGCATCCGCCCGGCGACTGGAGTGGATCTGGGCGCCATCTACCCGAACATCCCAGACGATGAGACCTTCAAAAAGCTGGTGTCAGTGCTGCGGCTGGCCGTGCCATATACCGGAATCATCATCTCCACCCGGGAGAGCGCCTCCATGCGCAAAGACCTGCTCGACTGCGGCGTTACCCAGATGAGCGCCTGCAGTGCGGTGGGCGTGGGCGGGTACATGGCTGAGAAGCGACGGCGCGAGACCGGGGAGATCGACCCTTCACTCACAGCCCAGTTTGCAAAGAATGACGAGCGGTCTGCTGACGAGATTATCCAGTGGCTGATGGAAGAGGGGCTGGTGCCATCCTGGTGCACGGCCTGCTATCGCTCTGGTCGGACTGGTGACCGTTTCATGGCGCTGGCCAAGAGCGGCCAGATCAAAAATGTCTGTCACCCCAACGCGCTGATGACGCTGTCCGAATACCTGGAGGATTACGCCTCCCCCGCGGTCAAAACCCTGGGATATGCACTGGTGGATCGGGAGCTTGCGAAGGTGCCCAACGCCGAGCATCGGGAAAAGGCGCGGGAGAATGTGGACATGATTCGCAAGGGAAAGGTCCGGGACCTGTATTACTGAACGGTTGTCGGGAGGAGTTTGTGGACGGGCAAGCGTTGTAGACCGGTGGCTGCAATCCCAAGGCTCAGGTTAAGGTGATCTGAGCAGGTATCGGGTTGATCACCGGCAATGCAAGGAACGAGTCAAGGTCTCCTGGCAGGCGATGGTGTTCCCGGACCGGGTTCAACGCCCGGCAACGGATGAGCGCTCAGCCTCCAGGTACTGCAGGGTCTGGTTGGCATCGATGGGACGGGAGAAGTAGTAGCCCTGGATCTCGTGGCAGCCCATGGCCGTGAGCGCTTGCAACTGTTCCTCGGTCTCCACGCCTTCGGCCACGACATTGAGGTGCATCTGCTGGCCAATGGCGATGATGGTGGCGACCAGGCCGCTGTTCTGCTCCATGTTCTGCACGAACTGTTTGTCGATCTTCAGCGTGCTGACCGGCATCCGGCTGAGGTATCCCAGCGAGGAGTAACCGGTGCCGAAATCGTCGATGGAAAAATGGATTCCCATCTCCCGGAGGCGGTGCATGATGCGCAGGGTGTTCTCGACATCGCTCATGGCCGTCGTTTCCGTGACCTCGAACTCGACATATTTGGGATCAACGTCGTAGCGAAGGAGCAGGTCCTCGACGATGTCAATGAAATCGGCATTGTGGAACTGGCGGGGCGAGATGTTGACGCTGATTGGTATCGCCAGGCTGGCATCGGCCATCAGGCGATGGAAGGCGCAACTCTCTTCAAGGACGTAGGTGCAGATTTGGTCGATCAGGCTCGATTCCTCGGCAATGGGAATGAACACGCTCGGACTGACCAATGTACCGCCCTTATTCCAACGGATGAGCGCCTCGAGCGAGGCAGTGGTGCGGTTTGCGATGTTGACCTTGGGCTGATAGAAGACGACGAATTCCTTGTTCACCAAGCCGTAGCGAATGCTGTTTTCTATGCGGAACCGTTCGTAGAGTTCAACATGCATTTCCTTGGTAAAGAGTAAAAAACGGTTCTTGCCCGCCCGTTTGGCCCTATGCATGGCCATGTCGGCGCTGCGGATCATTTCCAGGGCATTTTCGCCGTCACCGGGAAAAATAGAGACGCCGACGCTGGCATTGACGTAGATCTTCTTGAAATCAAGCAGGAACGGCTTTTTCAGGATGGCCAGGATGCGATTGGCCATCAGGTAGACCACGGATTCGTTATCGAC
>CAZFPV010000078.1:0-5124 GCA_964521155.1 uncultured Desulfobulbus sp.
CCCACCGCCCGTACCGGCCCTCGCTCGGCCTGGAAACCGCCCTGGACGAGATCCGCGCCGGACGGGGCGCCCGCTACCACTCGCAGAGCGTCGATGCCTGCCTGCACCTGATCGCTGAAAAAAAAGTGGACCTCACCACCAGCCAGTGGTGAGGTCCATCCCGTACCCTCCGCTCCCGCCCGCGGCGGGAGGCGTGATTCGTTTCTTACTCGCGTTTATCGGGCGGGCTGTAGACGCAGCCCATGGGGCCGCAGTAGTTGCCCACGTACTGGGCCTGGGGCCGGTAAAGGGCTGGCTTACCCTGGGCGTCGGCGAAGAGTTCCTCGATGATGTGGGCGCACCAGCCGGTCACCCGGGAGATGGCGAACACCGGGGTCATCAGGTCCATGGGGATGCCCATGAGGTGATAGACCGGGGCGGAGTTGAAATCGACGTTGGGTTTGATGGTGGTCTTGCCCTCGCGTTCGAAGATGGCCAGGGCCGTGTCCTCGATGCGCTGCGAGATTTGTTGCCATCGGCCGCCGGTCCGTTCGCCCAGCCGCTGGCCCATCTTCTTGAGGTAGGCGGCCCGCGGATCGCCGGTCTTGTAGACGGCATGGCCCAGGCCCATGATTACCTGGCCCTGGTCAAGCTGCCTAGTCACCCAGCCCTCGATATCTGGCTCGTGTTCGAGTTCCAGCAGCATCTGCATGACCTTGGCGTTGGCGCCACCGTGCAGGCTGCCGGAGAGCGCCCCCAGGGCGGCCGCGACGCCGGCGTAAATGCTTGCCCTGGTCGAGACCACCTCGCGGGCGGCAAACGTCGAGGCATTGAAGGTGTGGTCGGCGTGCAGGACGAGGCAGACGTCGAAATCCCGGGCCGTGGTCTGATCGGGCTTCTCCCCCTGCAGCATCCAGAGGAAGTTGGCGGCGTGGTCGAGGGAGTCGTCTGGCGGCAGCACGGGCTGGCCATTGCGGATGCGGTGCCAGCCGGCGACCAGGGTGGGCATCCGGGCGATCAGGCCGAGGGCCCGGTTGAGGCAGGCCTGGCGGTCGATGGCGTCGTTGCGTTCCTCGATCATGGCCAGCAGGGGCACACAGGCCTGGAGCACGTCCATGGGGCTGGCGTTTTTTGGCCAGAGGCGCATGGCATCGAACACAAACTCCGGTACCGCTCTGACTGCTTTGACCCGGGCGCTGAAGTCAGCCAGCTGCTCGATGGTCGGCAACACTCCGTACAGCAGCAGGTAGGCGGTTTCCAAATAGGTGGAGTTATCCGCCAGATCCTCGATGCGGTAGCCGCGATAAATCAGGATGCCCTTTTCGCCGTCAATGAAGCTGATCGCCGAATCGGCGACGGTCACCCCGCGCAGACCGGTATTCTTGACACGTACTTCCTCACTCATTCTCCGCTCTCCTGTCCCTGTTGATATTGCTCTTGATTGCCGCTGGTTACCTGACTTCGGGAGGCTCCGTCCCTGCACCGTCCTGGCTGGAATCGGGCGGCGGCTGGCCCGGTGGTTCCAGCGGCCCATCGACCTTGGGCGCCTGGTCTACTTCCTCCGTGGCCTGTGCTTGAGCCGGCCCGCCCAACAGGGGGCCGACATCGGGCAGATAGGCTTCGAAAACCTTGCCGTAGATCTCCCAGAGAGTGATGAACAGGGCGGCGATAATGGGGCCGATGATGATCCCGAGGATGCCGAACATGCTGATGCCGCCCAGGGTGCCGAAGAGCACGAACAGGTCGTGCATTTCGGTGTCCTTGCCCACCAGCCGGGGCCGCAGGACGTTGTCCAGGTTGCCGGCAACGCCGCCGCAGAGAATCGCGAGGATGGCGACGCCGGTGAACTCGCCCTTCAGGACGAGGATGACCAGCGCCGGCAACCAGACGATGGCAGTGCCGAAGGCGGGGATGATCGACATCACCGCCATGATCGTGCCCCAAAAGACCGGGCTCTGGATGCCGGCCAGGGCAAAGGCCAGACCACAGATGATGCCCTGCACCGCGCCGATGATCAGGGTGCCCTTGAGGGTGGCGGCGGTCACCGAGGTGAACCGGTGCAGCAGCCGTTGTTCATCGCGATCGTGCAGCGGCAGGAAATAGAGGATCTTGCCCAGCAACACCTTGCCCATGCTCAGGAAGTAGAACATGACATAGAGCATGATCACGCCGTTGAACAGGGCGGAGACCGTGCCCTTGGTCATGGAAGAGAGGCTGTCGATGAGAAAGGAGGAGATGTTACCGACGACCTGGCCGGCCTTTTCCAGAATAACAGCGCGATAGGGGAGGATTTCCTTGTAATAGGGAAGTTTTTCCAGATAGTGCGAGATCGCGCTGGGCTCGTTGATGAAGGACTGCACCCAGGGCGTCACCGACTGGCCGACGCTGATTGCCTGGGCGACCACGACGCCTACCAGAATACTGAGAGGCCCGAGCACCAGGACAATGAGACCGATGATGACCAGCACGGAGGCGATGTTTTCCCGGCCGTCGAGCCTGGCGGTCAGCCAGCGGTGGGCCGGTTTGAGCATGGCCGAGAAGAGCCCGGCCATGAACATGGGCATGAGGAACTGCCGGATCATGTCAAGGAAGAGGGCGGAGATCAGCAGGACCAGGGCCAGGAGCACGCTTTTATTGATCAGGTCCCGTTTCATCCCGTTCCTCCCGGCGGCCTGGCATCGATCGGTTCACCCACGGTTGTCGTCCTCGTTTCTCACTGCATGGCCGCCGCCTGCACCAGGGCGGTGGTCAGTCGGGTCAGTTCCTCCGGCTCGACTATATAGGGCGGCATCAGGTAGAGCAGTCGGCCAAATGGGCGGATCCAGACGCCCTGATCGACGAAAAACCGCTGCAGGGCGGCCATGTCCACCGGCTCCAGGGTCTCGATGACGCCGATGGCGCCCAGCACCCGGACATCGGCCACGCCTGCGAGTTCCGAGGCCGGGGCGAGTTCCTCGGCCAGTTGGGCGGCGATACCTTCCACCCGCTGCTGCCAGGGGGTCTCCAGCAGGAGCCGGATCGAGGCACAGGCCACATGACAGGCCAGCGGGTTGCCCATGAAGGTCGGGCCGTGCATGAACACCCCGGGCGGGGCGCTGGAAATGACGGTGGCCACCTCGGTGGTGGCCAGGGTCGCGGCCAGGGTCATATAGCCGCCGGTGATGGCCTTGCCCAGGCAGAGGATGTCCGGTGAGACGCCGGCATGCTCGGCGGCGAACATCCGGCCGGTGCGGCCAAAGCCGGTGGCGATTTCGTCGAAGATCAGCAGCACCTTGAACTGGTCGCAGAGCCGCCGCAGGCCGCGCAGGTATTCGGGATGATAGAACCACATGCCGCCGGCGCCCTGGACGATGGGCTCGAGGATGACCGCCGCCAGTTCCTGGTGATGGCTGGCCAGCAGTCTCTCCATGGTGCCGAGATAGCCCTCGTCCCACTCCTCGTTGAACCGGCAGCCCGGCCGAGGCGCGAACAGCTGCTGCGGCAGGGAGCGCTCGAACAGGGTGTGCATGCCGGTGATCGGGTCGCAGACCGACATGGCGTGGAAGGTGTCGCCGTGGTAGCCGCCGCGCACGGTCAGGAGCCGATGCTTTTCCGGCCGGCCGGCGGCCTGCTGGTACTGGAGGGCCATCTTGAGGGCCACCTCGACGCTTACCGAACCGGAATCGCAGAGGAAAACCTTGTCGAGCGGCGCTGGCGTCATTGCAACCAGCAGCCGCGCCAGTTCCACCGCCGGCTCGTGGGTGAGCCCCCCGAACATGACGTGGGCCATGCGCCCGGTCTGCTCGCCCACCGCCTGGTCGAGCACCGGATGGCCGTAGCCGTGGATGGCGCACCACCAGGAGCTCATGCCGTCGATCAGCTCTCGCCCGTCCGCCAGCCGGATCCACACCCCCTTGGCCGAGGCCGCCTGGTAGACCGGCAGCGGCCTGGTCGTTGAGGTGTAGGGGTGCCAGAGATGGTTGCGGTCGAACTGGAGCAGGTCGTCGGCCATGGTCATTCCGGCTCGAAGGTGTAGCCCAGGGCTGCGAGCCGGCGCAGATCCTCGGCGATGCCCGAACCGGTGGTGGTCAGATAGTTGCCGACGATGGCGCCGTTGGCCCCGGCGGCAAAGCACCGGTACTGGTCGTCGCCCAGCTGCTGGCGGCCACCGGCCATGCGGATGACCGCATCCGGATTGATGAAGCGGTAGAGCGCCACCGTGGTCAGCACTTCGGTGGACGAGAGTGGCGTCAGCTCGGCCAGGGGCGTGCCGGCAATGGGGGTGAGGATATTGATCGGAATCGACTTGACGGAAAGCTCGCGCAGTTCGAAGGCCATGTCGATCCGGTCGTTCATGGACTCGCCCATGCCGATGATGCCGCCGGAGCAGAGCGACATCCCGGCCGCGCGGGCGCGTTTAAGCGTCTCCACCTTCTCTTCCCAGGTGTGGGTGGTGCAGACCTGGGGAAAGAAGGCGTGGCTGGCCTCCAGGTTGCAGTGGTAGCGCCGCACCCCGGCCGCATGCAGTTCCGCGGCGATCTCCGGGGTGAGCAGGCCGCAGGAGGCGCAAAACAGCATGGAGGTGGATGCGGCCATCCGGTCGTAGATCGTGGTCAGTTCGGCCAGGGTGGCGGGCGACAGGCTGCGGCCGCTGGTCACCAGCGAAAGCCGATGGACGCCGTGCTCGTCGTTGTCCCGGGCCATGGCCATGGCCTCGTCCTCAGCTATGACCTGATAGGTGTCGATGCCGGTGTGGTGGCGGGCCGACTGGGCGCAGAAACGGCAGTTTTCTGTGCAGTTGCCGCTTTTGGCGTTGATGATCGAACAGAGGTCGAAGCGGTTGCCGAGAAAATGGCGGCGGATCTGGTCGGCGGCCTCAAAAAGGCTCTCAGGGTCGGCGGCAAGCAGGCGCAAGGCCGTCTGCCGGTCGATGCGGGCGCCGTCAAGGATCGCGTCCCTGGTCTGTTGTACGAAGTCGTCCATGGGTGTGATGTGGTTCAATCGTCGTCCTGATTGGGTTTGATTTCCCGGGGCGGGCCATTCACGATCATCTCGGCGATGGTCAGTTTGACCTTGGGGAACTGGCCGCGGCGGTCACCGAGGAAACGGGACTCCAGCTGCGCCAGTCGCTGGTAGAGGATGGTGCGGTCCATGGCCGGGGCGTCG
>CAZFPV010000078.1:5134-8134 GCA_964521155.1 uncultured Desulfobulbus sp.
GTCTCCTTCTTGCCGCCGGCCTGCCGCCCGCCGTCGACGAAGACCGAGGTCACCGCGGTCTCGGGCCGGGGCGTCGGCCTCGACGGGGTAGGTCTGGCTGACGATCTCCTGACAGCGGAAGCAGCCGGGAAAGCGCAGCAGCTGGCCATCGGGACGGGTCAGGGTGGCGGGAACGCCATGGGTGCGGCAAATCATCAGCCGGTGGGTGTAGAGGCTGCAGCGTCCTTCATCGTTCAGCGGGCACATGATCTGGGGCCGCTCGCCGCGAAAGATCGCAGCTCGGCCCTGCTCCACATAATCGCGCGCCCGCCGCATGATGCGGTCCAGATGGGCGTCGTCCAAGCGGCGAATGCCCTCCCACAGGTAGGCCCACTCGCAGTAGGTGTAGTGGAGAAAGTAGGAGTCGCAGCAGTTGTCCGGGCAGCCGTCGCAGGTCAGTGAAATGGTCTGGGCCACCTGGTCGTAGTCCGCCACCATGGAGGCGTATATTTCCTTGATTTCGCAGGAGAGTTCCGGCGGCAGAAACAGTTCTTTCATGGATGTTGCACCCCGGGTGAACGCGGTTCCTCGAAGGATTGCACCTGATAGGTATGGATGCGGAGCTTGCCCGCGCGCCAGGCGTTTTCAGCCAGACCGGCCTTGCGACAGAGATGGCCCAGGAACTGCACTGGCAGGGGCAGTTGCTGCCAGACCTGGGGCAGAAAGGTGGCCTGCTCGCCGCCGGGGCTCTGGAGGATGACGCCGTCGATGCCGGGGCGAAGTCGCCGGAGCAACTCGTCGGCATCGGCATGGGGCAGCAGTTGCGGCTCGGTGAGGATGGAAACCTCGACATGAAGATCGGCCAGTTCTGCCGCGGTCAACGGCTCGAAGCGCGGATCGTGGAAGGCGGCATTGACGGCGTTGCGTTTGACCGCATCCACCAGAGGTTCGGTGGCGGCCAGGCTGCCGATGCAGCCGCGCAGGGCGCCGCCCCGGTGCAGGGTGACAAAGACGCCCCGTTTCTCCTGTGCGACCTCGCCGGCCTGTTCCCTGCCGTCGGCGTCCCTGGGGGCGATGCCCAAATGTTCCTCTATCCGCTGCCTTGCCAGCAGGAGAAGGGCCTTGCCCTGCTCTTCGGTGAGCATGTTCAACTCCTTTGCCAATCGAGTCATCGAAAGCGGTTTACTCTATTTCACGGGCTGTTGTTGTCAATACAATTGTGCATTGGGGCGCAGGGGCGCCCCGTCTCGCGCCCCTGAATGGCGATTGTGTTTTTGCCGGTATCGGGATAAAATAAATCTAGTTTCTTTGACCAACCAGGCCAACCATTCACCACACCATCGACTCGAGGAGCAACCATGCGCTGGCAGGACGGACGAAGGTCCACGAACGTGGAAGATCAGCGGGGCGCCGGCATGCCGGCAAGCGTCAAGGGGGGAGGCATCGGTATTCTGCTGCTTGCCCTGGTCGGCATGTATTTCGGCATCGACCCCTCCATCATACTCAACATGGGCAACTCGGTGCAGGTGGCCCAGCCGGGGCGGCAGGCCGGCGGCCCGGTGCAGCAGAGCGAGGAAGATCGGCAGCTGGCCGAGTTCGTTTCCGTGGTCCTGGCCGACACCGAAGACACCTGGAACCAGATTTTCCGAGCCGGCGGTAAGAACTATGCCGAACCCTCCCTGGTGCTGTTCAGCGGGGCGGTCCAATCGGCCTGCGGCTTTGCCGAGGCGGCCATGGGCCCGTTCTACTGCCCCGGCGACGGCAAGGTCTACATCGATCTGTCCTTTTACCGGGATCTGAAGAAGAACATAAACGCCCCCGGCGATTTCGCCCAGGCCTATGTCATCGCCCATGAGGTCGGCCACCATGTCCAGAACCTGATCGGTCTAGCCGGCAAGATGGAATCCATGCGGCGGCAGGTGTCCAAGACCGAATACAACCGGCTGTCGGTGATGATGGAGTTGCAGGCCGACTGTTTTGCCGGCGTCTGGGCCCACCACGCGGACCGGACCCGGCAGGTGGTCGAGCCGGGCGACATCGACGAGGCCCTCAACGCGGCCAGCCAGATCGGCGACGACCGGCTGCAGAAACAGCACCGGGGTTACGTCACCCCGGATTCGTTCACCCACGGCAGTTCGGAGCAGCGAGTCCGCTGGTTTCAGCGGGGCTATCAGTCGGGCAAGATGGCCAGCTGCGACACCTTCAACGCTGCCAGTCTGTAACGGCAATCCGTTTCACCGGGGAGGGACAATTCCAGCCCTCCCTGGCCACCATTCCCGCTCGTATCACTTGGGCAGCTTGATGCCCCGTTCCAGCCCCTTCAACGAAAGATCACCGGACACGGAAAAGGGCAGTTCCTTGCTGAATCCGCCCACGCCCGCGATCACGTTGCCCTTGAGCACATAGGCCATGGGCTTGCTGTTGGCCGTGGCGTTGGCGGAATGAATCAGGCCGGCCACCGAGGAGACCATGTCCAGCACCGAGGCGTAGACGCTGACCGGAACCAGGGCCGTGCCGAAAGCGGGCACGGTCTGATTGGTGTCGGTGATGCCGCTGGCGAAGTGGCGGCCGTCCACTTCCATCTCGCAGTTGACGCCATTGAGCTCGATGGGGATGTCGTTGGGGTTGAGGATGCGCAGCTGCAGGATCAGGACGGTTTCCATGGCCTTGATATCCTGAACGCGGATATCAGCGACGCTGACCCTGGGTTTCTCCTTGAGCCCGCGCATGCCGGCGCAGCCGGTTACGAGCAGGAGCAGGCAGCACAGCGGCAGCAGGACAGATGTGGCATATCGCAATCCGGGGAAATGCATGGCCCCTCCAAGGCGTTGGGAGTGAAGGCCTATTGTTTAACCTTGCGCCCTGGCAAAGTCAATACGTCATGGAACTATTGACGAGGCGGTAAGAACACAGTACAAATACGCGGCCGCGGAGAAGTGCCGGAGCGGCTGAACGGGACGGTCTCGAAAACCGTTGTGGGGGTAACTCCACCCAGGGTTCGAATCCCTGCTTCTCCGCCAT
>CAZFPV010000079.1:0-8080 GCA_964521155.1 uncultured Desulfobulbus sp.
GTTGAAGTCGTGGGCGATGCCGCCGGCCAGGGTGCCGATGGCCTCCATCTTCTGAGCCTGCTGCAGTTGGGTATTAAGGATCTTCCTCTCTTCTTCGGCGCGCTTGCGCTCGGTGATATCCTCGCGGATGAGCACCCCGCCGACAATTGCACCATCTCGTCGAAACGGGACTCCCCGCATGTTCTGGTAGGCCTCCTTGCCGATGCAGTTACTCGGGACGTGAATCTCATCTGCGTGGAGGCTTTCTCCGGCAAGAATCCTTTGCACCTTCTCCGCTGCGCCTGAGCTGACCAGGCTGGGCAGTTCCCAGACCTTGCGCCCCAGGAAGAACTCCGGCCCCAGTTGGCCCTGCGCGAATCTCGTCAGGTGCCAGTCGCTCACAAAGGTCACTCGCCCCTCGCGGTCAAAAGCAACAATGGAGACCGGGCTTTCCGAGGCCAGCATACGGAAGCGCTCCTCGCTCTCGCGCAGCGCTTCTTCCACCTGTACCCGCTCGGTGATGTCGCGGATGCTCTCAATGGCGCCGATGACCTGGCCGGAGGCGTCGTGTAAGGGCGAGGCTTTGAGATAGACCCATGCGCCTCTGCCGGAGTAAAGCGCGCTGCAGAACACTTCCGCGGTCAGCGTGTCGCCCTGGCGGGCTATCGCGGGGTATCGGGCGGCCGTTTCCGCGGAATCTTCAAAGACAAGATCCATGAGTTGCGGTCTTCGCTCACCGTAGAACGGAAGAGTATAAGCATATTCCCCCTGGCCGATCATCTCCGCAGATGAAATGCCCGTCATCTCCTCGATGGCCTTGTTCCAGACGGTGATACGCTTGTCCCGGTTAATCGCGAGCGTCGCGTCCGGCAGAAACTCGATGAGGTCTGCCAGTCTCTGCTCGGATTGCCGCAGCGCCTCTTCCGCCTGCTTGCGCTCGCTGATGTCACGGCATATGCAGAAGACTAGTTTCTCGCCGCCACGTATCGAACCATTGGAACTGATCTCTACAGGAAAGATGGTGTCGTCTTTCCGCCGATGGCAGGTTTCAAAGAAATCACCGGTCGCATCTATTTGTTCGATCGCCTGTAGCAATTCCTCCCGCGTCCACTGCGTATCCCAGTCCCAGACATAGAGGTGCTGGACTTCCTCTGATGAATAGCCGAGCATGTCGGCAAAGCGTTGGTTGGCTTCCCGTACCTTGCCTTGGTGGTCAAGGATGACGATACCGTCCCGCGATTGCTCGATCAGGATCTTCTGGCGGGTAATATCGAGATGGGTGCCGCAAGCGCGCAGGGGCCTGCCCTGATCGTCACGCTCAATGACTCGACCTTTGTCCAGGACCCATATCCATTCACCGGACCGGTGGCGCAGACGGTGTTCCGATTCGTAGCGATCTGTCTCGCCAGCAAGGTGGCGCTTGAGGGCTGCCAGTGTTCTGCCATAGTCATCCGGATGAACCCGCATCGACCAGAATTCAAGAGAAGGTTCCACCTCATCTGCAGTGTAGCCCAACATCTCCGCCCACCGTTGATTGGTGACGACGGCGCCGCTGGGTATGTGCAAGTCCCAGGTGCCGAGATCGGCTCCACGGATGGCAAGATCCAGGCGCTGCTCCCTTTCCCTGAGTTCTTGTTCCATGGCCTTGAGTGCGGTGACGTCCCTGGCCGAACCCACTGTCCCTATCATGGCGCCGTGTTCGTCGAGGAATGGCGCCTTGTGCACATCGAGGAAGAGAAACTGCCCGCGGGTGTTGCCGAATTCGTCAAACTGCATCGGTGCGCCGGCATCCATGGTGGTCGCATCGGAATCGCGGCACAACTCGCCAAAGGTGTGCCACTGCGGATTGTCTGGATGGCTCGCCCGTTCACGCTCGGCGAAATGGAGATCGGATTTGCCCTGCGGTTCCTCGGTGTTGGTGGCATTGAGTAGGCCGCGGCACAGCGCTTCATTGGCGAACAAGTAGCGCTTGTCGAGGTCTTTGGCCCAGATCATGTCCGGGACATTGTCGCAGAGCGAGCGCAAAAGGGTATAGGCGGATCGGTACTTTGCTTCGCTCTTGGCAAGTTCCTCCCTTGCCCGCTTACGCTCACTGATGTCATCAAAAAGGCAGGCGAACTGGCCAGGTGTCGGACAGAAGGCGCTGATCGTGAAATGCTTGCCGATTTCCCGGGAGAAATACTCGAAATGCACCGGTTCACCGCTGAGGGCGACCCGGCCGTAGGTTTCGATCAGGGAGGATGTAATCCCAGGGAAGACGTCGAGGACGGTACGGCTGATGACCCTTTCCGCAGGCAAACCGGTCATCCGCTCGAAGGCGGGGTTGACGGCGAGGAAGCGGTAGTCGACGGGCCGACCCTGGTCATCACAGAGAATCTCGTGGAGAGCGAAGGCGTTGAGCATCTCGCGGAAGAGCATGGCGTACTGCTGTTCTGATTGACGCAGGGCCGTGATATCGTCAAGGGTGAGGATGGCGCCCTGCCGGCCGTTGATAACCAGTGGTCGGACCTTATAGCGGAGCCACAGGGGGGCACAGCCTGGCTCGCGGTCAAGCCTTGTCTCGCCTTCCTGGTCGGCAGGCGTTGCCGTGCCCGCGATGGTGGAGCGTAGGCCACGGAACAGCGGACAATTAGGGCAGGCGGCGGAATGGCCGCAGCCCTTGTCGGTTGTGAGCCGGTTGGCGCAACGAAGGGCATCGCCACAGCGGCCAAGAGATGAGCGCTGCGGGATAAGGCCGAGCATTCGTTGGGCCAGCGGGTTGGCGAGGATGACCTCCTCCCGGTGATTGAAGACCAGCATGCCCACTGGCGAGGCATCGAGCAGCGATTGGAGATAGAGGTCTGTGGTGGCCAGCGGTTGGGAGTGACTCATGGGAGCGCTCTGCTACATAGGGGGGAGGGCGGGAGGCTATGCCGCCCTGCTTCCTGAACAACCGGCTGAGCCGGGCAGGAATTCATGGGTACATAAGCCCTTTATGTACCACAAAAGGAGAGGCAACAACAAGGGCAACCGTCGGTTGCGCCTTGCAGCACAGTCGTTTCAGGGTACCCGACAAAACAATTGCAGCTGTTTTCACTTGTTCTGAGCTGACATAGCGAACCACCGCACACCAAGATGAAGGTCCTCTCACGGTAAGCACCTCCAGGTCTCGACCGGGCAAAAAATCATGATCGCCGGCTTGGTACTAGACGTTTTCGATCGAAGAACCCCCTGGGGCATAGGTTTGGTTGACAAAATCCTGAGGCACACGCATCGTCGTCAGCCAAGGCAACTGTTTCAAGAGTCGCCCATTGGTTGAAAACACCCGACAAGAGTACGGGTGCTCATACCGGTGCATGCTCATTGCCGCTGCTTGCGAATGATGGAGGTGTCGGGGCGAGAACGACACGATTGCGGCCCTCGTTTTTCGCCTGATAGAGAGCCAGATCGCTGCGTTCAAGCAGGGAATCCACAGTGCTGCCGGCAACCGCCGTGGCAACGCCGATACTGACGGTGATATGGAGGTTGCCGGATCGCGTGACCAGGGTGGTCTGGGCAATCTGGGAGTGGATTCTGGCAAAAAGGGCCTGGCCATCGGTTCCCGTCCGTATTGTTGAGACGATGAGAAATTCCTCGCCGCCCATGCGGCCGACGGTGTCGTCTTCACGGAGGGCTTTATTAAGGTTAGCCGCCAGTCCGCAGAGGATGTCATCGCCGGTTTGATGGCCATAGGTGTCGTTGATCTTTTTAAAATGATCGATGTCGCAGATACCCACAGCCAGTGCCTGTCCATGACGATGGGTATGGGCCAGTTGCTTGTGAAGATGATCGAGGATGGCTCGGCGGTTGAACATGCCGGTCAGCGAATCGTGGGCGGCTTGGTGGGCCAGGGCTTCGCGGCTTTCAATCAGCGCCGCCTGCATTTCGACCATGCGGAAACCCACATTGACCCGGGCCCGGAGTTCCCCGGCGTCGAAAGGTTTGCCGAGATAATCATTGGCCCCGGCATCGAGCCCGGCGATGATGTCAGCCTTTTCCCCTTTGGAGGTAAGCATGATCAGGTAGGGTGGCTGGTCGGTGGGCAGACCTCGGACCCGGCGGACCAGCTCAAGACCGTCCATTTCCGGCATTATCCAGTCGATGATCGCCATTTGGGGGGCATCGGACTGTTGCAGCGCCAGCCAGGCCTCGGCGCCGTTATTCGCTTCTACGATCTCGTACCCGACTTTGCGCAGCACGGCGGCGAGCATGGTGCGGGAAGTGAAATCATCTTCGGCAATCAGGATACGCATGGTACACCTTCATTGATTGAAGCTGCTTCGACATTCGTCTGTTTCGAGGGACGGAATTCTAGCAAGGGATTTGGGGGGAAGTGGTCACGTGAAAACGGTTCGATGGTGGTTGATGTGGTAGGCTTCAGTTGTGGCGGCGATTGTTATATTCATCGTGCTCTTCTTGACAGAAGGGCTCCATGACCCTGGCGAGGCGGGCAAAGGCCGCCTCCATTCGAGGTAGACAAGCCAAGGCCTCGTCCTGATCGCCAACAGCCACCGCCTGTTCCATGGCTGCGGCCGCAGCCCGCAGGGTCTCCCCACCGACATTGGCCGCTGCTCCCTTGATGGTGTGCGCCAGTCGCTCGCTTGCCGGTGTGTTTCCGTTCTGCATTGCACTGCTTAAGGCTTGGATCTGACAGGGAATATCCTCGAGAAAGCCTGAGGCGATGGTCCGTGCCAGTTCTACGTCGTCCATCAACCGGTTTATCATGGCGGCCTTGTCCCACACCAGATCTGCTGCTGGTGCATTTGTTTCCTCCGAGGAACTGGACATTTGTTCTTCCGTGCCGCCGGAACGGTTTGTTTCCTGCGGCAGCCACTGCATCAGCATTTCGATCAACGCCTGCGTTACCACTGGCTTACTCAGGTAGTCGTTCATTCCCGCCTCAAGGCACTTTTCCATGTCGCCCCGCATGGCATGGGCGGTCATGGCAATGATCGGCACGGCCGGGGTCTGATGTGCCGCTTGCTGCCGGCGAATACGCCGGGTTGCCTCGAGTCCGTCCATCACTGGCATTTGCACATCCATGAGCACCAAATCGTAGGGAATTAGAGTAACGGCCTTGACCGCTTCCGCGCCGTTGGCAACGGCATCGGCCTTAAGGCCGAGTTTTCCGAGGATGCCCAGAGCTACCTGCTGGTTGGTGCGGTTGTCTTCAACCAGGAGAATACGCGCCGTGCTGGCGGTAAACAGGTTCAGGTTTTCGCGAGTCGTGTGCCGGGTGACAATGGGTTGCAGTGTCGGTCCGATGCCGGCGGGCGATGTACAGGCAAGGGTGAGTACGCCTCTGAGTTCCTGCAACCGGACCGGCTTGGTCAGGTAGGCCGAGAAACCAATCTCGGCAAAGCGCCGGGCATCGCCCCGGGCGCCCACCGAGGTGAGCATCACCATCCTGGTGCCGCCCAGACGGGGGTCAGCATGGATGATTCTTCCCAGGGTTTCCCCGTTCATGTCCGGCATTTGCATATCGATCACAGCAATGGCAAAGGGGTCATTATCGTCCACAGCCTGTTGGAGCGCGGCAAGCGCTGCCTGGCCACCGGGGACCTCGTTCGGACGCATCTCCCACGACCTGAGACGAGTGCTGATAATTTCCCGGTTGGTGGCGTTGTCATCCACCACCAGGACGCGCATACCACGCAGATCAACGCGCAGCGGCGCTTTCGTGCGAGCTTCAGTCTGTTTTCCCAGTTGGACGGTGAAGCGGAACACCGAACCCTTGCCGGGCTCACTGAAAACGTCGATACCGCCGTCCATCAGTCTGACCAGTTGCTTGCAGATGGCCAGCCCCAAACCGGTGCCTCCGTAGCGGCGGGTGGTGGACGCATCCACCTGGCTGAACTTATCAAACAGAAGGCCAATTTTATCGGCCGGTATGCCAATGCCGGTATCCCGAACTGTGAATTCGAGGATGGCGTTCGTCGCGGTTTCCGAGACCACGGCGACATGGACCACGACCTCGCCTGTGTCGGTGAACTTGACGGCATTGCCGACCAGGTTGGCGAGGACCTGGCGCAATCGGCCCGGATCGCCCTGGAGAAGGGTGGGCGTGGCAGGGTCAATGTCGCAGAGCAACTCCAAACCTTTTTCATGGGCTCGCGCCGCCAGGGTATCGGCAAAATCCTCAAGCAGCATGGCCAGATCAAAATCAAGCCGCTCCAGGTCGAGCTTGCCAGCCTCGATCTTGGAAAAATCAAGGATGTCGTTAATCAGGCCGAGGAGTGACTCGCCGCTGGCGCGCACGACTTCCGCATAATGACGCTGTTCCGTGTTGAGCTCCGTGTCGAGCAGGAGGCCGGTCATACCGATGACCCCATTCATGGGGGTGCGAATTTCATGGCTCATGTTAGCGAGAAATTCGCTTTTGGCAATGCTCGCCATCTCGGCCCGTGCAGCCATTTCCTTGGCAAATTCCGTCTGCTTCAGCAAGGCAGTGTTGATCTCGCTCAGTTCTTGTTCCGCGCGTTTGCGTTCGGTGATATCGCGGAGGATCCCCACCGCGTGCCAGCCGTCCTGGAATTGTAGGGCGGACAGAGACAGCTCTACTAGAATTTCCGCGCCGTCTTTGCGCAAGGCATGTAGCTCAACGGTTTTCCCAATCGCACCGCCTTGACCGGTCTGGCAAAACAGCGGGAACGCCTTGGAAAACATGGCTCGGTAGCGCGGCGGCGAAATGAGGGCGTGCAGGTCCTGCCCGATGGCCTCCTCGGCGGTATAGCCAAAAAAACGCTCCGCCGCCGGATTCCAGAAGGAGATGAGGCCCTGCGGCGTGATCATCAAAATCGCCTCCTGCGCCGAACCGGTGATGGCCCGCAAGCAGACTTCTTCGGCCTGCAGTTTCTCTTTGGCCCGTTTACGCTCGACGATTTCCCAAGTTACGTCGGCAATGAAGGACACAGCCTTGACATCTTGCTCACTGTAGTTGGTGGGTTTGTTGCCCACTCCGAGAATGGCGACGATCTTGCCGTCTCGCAGCACCGGAACCACCAGTTGGCGCACGACCTCGGCATGCCCAGGCGGCAGTCCTTTTTTTCCGGGTAGCGAACGATAGTCGTTATGGACGACCGGCTTACGAGCATGAACGCAATCGACCCAGACCCCGGCCTGGTCGATGCCGTAATGGGCGCCCTTTGACTCGGCTCGACAGAACCGCTCCAAGGTGGCGGTGGACCACTGCTGCAGACTGAGGGTTTTCTGATCGGCTTCTACGAAGTGGTAGAATCCGATGGGGCTTCCGACCATCTCGCCAATGGCGTCCAGTGATCGGGTCAGCAGTTCATCCAGGGAGTGCCGGGCCGCAAACTCGATCAGGTCAAGTCTGATGGCGGTGATCCGTTCGGCTTGTTTGCGGTCGGTGATGTCGCGGATGGCTGCCAGGAGGGTGGACCGGCCACCCACCACCATCCGGGTCAGGGTGACGTCGGTCCAGATGTCTGTGCCATCAAGGGCTCGATGCAGCCATTCGAATCGGCGCCCACCCTGCTGCAGGGCCTCAAGTCCCCGCTCGGCGGCGCTGTCGGCGGAGCGGGTGCCGTCAGGCTGATATTCGGGGGAGAAATGTTCGACCGCATGGCCGATCACCTTGTCCCGTGGGGCTTTCAGCATTGCCAGTGCCGCATCGTTGCAGTCAATGAAGATGCCCTTGTCCACTAGCAGGTAGGCGTCTGGCGAGTGGGCAAAGAGCTGCCGATAGGGGTTCGCGCTCTCCAGCACCATGTGGGGACTGCTAGTAGGAAGGTTTTCTGGTGCGAGCATAGGTAAGTGCCTTTTTCTTTAGTGAAAAGGAAGTGGTGGGGGCAACATCAAGAATCAAGAAAGACTCTTCTCATAAACCTAGGTAAAAGGACGTATTGGGAAAGTTCAATTACCAAAAACCGGGCCATTCGGCCCAAGATGGCAGGAATAACAACCGAATCCCCGTCGGGTGATCAGGCTGAATGGTTTCTTCCCAAGAGCTTGCGCCATCTCCGGCACCAGTCGGTCCAACTTTAACCGGGTCGTGTCCGGGTGATTGCTGAATTCTGGGCCAAGAAACAGGGAGCCACTGAGTCTTGGCAGGTGATTTGTG
>CAZFPV010000080.1:0-7992 GCA_964521155.1 uncultured Desulfobulbus sp.
CTCCATGAAGGCCCGGAACTGGGCAATGTGGCTGCCCAGCCGGGTGATCTCCTCGGTGACGTCGCTCTTGTCGGCGAGGATAGCCGTCTCCTGCGCCAGCCGCATCGGGTCCAGGTCCACGCTCTCCAGCAACTTGCCCACTCGCTGCCGAAGTTCGGCCTGCCGCTGATGAAGCAGTTCCGGCAGCCGGTCCTCGATCTGGCGAACAATGACCTCAAACCGGTCCAGCCGGTCGAGCAGTTCGGTTTTCAATGCCAACCCCTCGCGCTCCCGCATCAGGTCACAGTCGGTCAGGGCCGCGATCACGGCCTGACTGATCAGCTGCCACTCGACCTCCATATTGGGCTGCGGTTCTTCCAGACGGATGATGTCGCGCAGGGTAAGCATGTCGGAGAGCCCGATTCCTTCCCTGAGGTCGTACTCCTCGATCAGGTCGCGCAGGCAGCGATGATACTGGCGGGCTACGATCTCATTGACCACCAGCTGCGGCTCGACCGCGGACAACCCGAGCAGGCTGAAGCTGACATCGACCCGCCCACGATCCATGGCCTTGGCCACCAGCTTCTTGACCGGCTCCTCCAGGGCGCCGAACAGCTTGGGCAGAATTACCCGCTGATCAAGAAACCGGTGGTTGACGGTCCGGACTTCGGCCACCCAGGTTCTGCCTTCCGCCGCTGCCTCGCCCCTGCCAAACCCTGTCATGCTTCGTGGCCGCATATCGCTCTCTTCAATAACGTGGGTGATGGACCGCCTGCTGCTGCCGGCCCGCGGGATGCTGCCGAGATCAATCAGTCGCGCTCGGAGTCAGCGTCTCGAGCAGTTCGGCCGCGGTGACGCAGGCGGTGCCGACCTTGCCGACAACGATGCCGGCGGCATAGTTGGCCAGGACGGCAGCCTCCCGCATGGAACAGCCGGAGGCCAGCCCCAGGGAGAGGGTCGCCGCCACGGTGTCGCCGGCGCCGGTGACGTCGTACACCTCTTTGGCCATGGTGGGGATGGTCACCAACTCGCGTTCGCCCTCGAGCAGGGCCATGCCGGCCTCGCCCCTGGTAATCAGCACCGCCTCGCAGCAGATATCCTCGCGGATATGGCGGGCGGCGGCAAGCAGGCTGGGCTCGTCCTCGATGCGGATGCCGGCCATCTGGCTGGCCTCGAGATGGTTGGGGGTGATCACGGTGGCGCCGAGGAAAAAATGCATGTTCGCCGGTTTGGGATCGACGATCAGCGGCAGCCGTTTCTTTTCCGTTATTCTGATCCGGTCGAGCTGCTGCCGCAACCGGGACATCAGCTCTTCGCCGACCACCCCCTTGGCATAGTCGGAAACCATGACTGCGTCAAACTCGGCCAGGTGCTCGTCCAGATAGGCAAGCAAACCTTCCAGTGACTCCTTTTCCGGGACGCCGGTCTGTTCGCGATCAAAGCGGACGATCTGCTGCCCCTGGGCAACCACCCGGGTCTTGACCGTGGTAGGCCGCGCGCCCCGCACCATCCCCCCGCTTGCGGCGCCCAGCGCCTCGACGAGTTCCACCGCGGTGCGGCCCATGGCATCGTCTCCGACCATGCCGCAGAGGGCGCCGCTGCCACCCAGGGAGACAATGTTGCGAAGGACGTTGGCGCTGCCGCCCAGAAGCAGGTTTTCCCGCCGGACGTTGACCACCGGCACCGGCGCCTCGGGCGAAATGCGCGTGGCCGTGCCCCAGAGGAAATGGTCGACGATGATGTCACCGACCACCAGCACGCGCGACCCGGCAAACCGGGGCACAAGTTGCTGCAGTGCACGCATGGACGTCTTCACCGTCTTTGCCTGAACCGTCTGCCGCTTACTTTAACGCCTTGTTCACTTCCTCGATAACCTGATCCGAGATATCGGCGCTCTCGGGGAAGATAAGCAACACCTCACTGGGCAGCACGTAGGTATAGCCCTCGTCCTTGGCCACCTTCTTGCTGATTTCAATGATCTTCGCCTGAACTGGTTTCCCTTGCTCCTCAACCAGTTTTCTCATCTCTCCAGACGCTTTCTCCTGCTTGGCAACCAATTCGCCGCGTTTCTTCTGGAACTCCGCGGCCTTTTCTTTCTTTACCGCGTCACTCCAGGTCGATCCTTTCTTTTCCATATCCTTTTGCAGGGCAACCAAGGCATCTCCATCCTTCTTGATGCCGTCCTGCAAGGACTGTTCCTTCAGCTTGGCGGCCTCTTCAACCTTTTGCCAGGCCTTGGAGGAGGTTTTAATCTTGCGCATGTCAATGACCCCGATCTTGTCGGCGGCCAAGGCCTGACCGCTGAACATTACAGACCCGGCAACCAGCAGCAGGCCTCCCACCAAGCCAATCATTGTTTTTCCATGGTTCATGTCGTTGCTCCTTGAACGGTTGTGCCCCACCCTGCCCAGGTCGCGACGATCCCTCGTCGCGACCTGGCCGCGGGGAGAAAAAATACAAAAACCGGGTAGGGGCAAACGCCACTACCCGGCTCACCAGTGTGTACCAACTTCTTCAAACAACCAGATTATTTGACGATGACAAAGTCCGCCCGCCGGTTCTGAGCCCAGGAAATTTCATCCTGACCAAAGAGCAGCAGCTTCTCTTCGCCGAAGCTGACCGTGGTCAACTGCTCCGCGTCAACGCCAAGATTGGCCAGATAGGCCTTGGCGCTCTGGGCACGACGCTCGCCCAGCGCCAGGTTGTATTCCTGGGTGCCGCGCGGGTCGCAGTTGCCTTCGATGCGAATTTTAAGATTGGGGTTCTTCTTGATGAAATCGGCGTTGGTCTCGATGCGCGGCACCTGCTCGCCGACAACGTTGGAACTGTCAAACTCGAAATACACGGGCACCATTGGCCCGGAGGTCCGTCCCTCCATGATGCCGGTGTCTTCCGTCTCCAGCGACTCGGCCGTGCCGGCCCCCTCGGTGGAGGTCACCTGGGGAGCAGCGGTCTCGGGCTTCTTCTTACTGCACCCCGTCAGGGCCAGTCCCGAAACCAGCACCAGCAACATGCCAAAATACAACAACTTTCTACTGCCCATCTCTCCCTCCTGAATATTAAAAATAGGAATACACATATATGGTGGTGCAATTTACTTCGCCGCCATAGAAATACAATAATTTTTTCTGCTAATTTTTATTTCCTTGCAAAAGCCTGCCAGCCTTTTTAAGGTTTGCGGCTTAACCTCCCGGTAGTTTTCGCTCTCCGAGTCAAGAAAAATAATTACTACAGAGTAACCAGCCAGCTATGCATCACCCGGCATTACCCGAGGACCTCCTGTGCGCAAATACCTTCGGCAATTTTTTTGGCGTTCCCCAGCAGGTCTTTGACGCTGTCTGGAACAAATTGTCCGAACCTCACGGGGAGTCGGTCGTCTATGTCTCCATGGAGATCGGCGCCGACCCCGATGTATTTCACCCCCTCAAGGATTTCATCAAGCGACGGGGCATCAGCGAAAGCACTGAACCCAAGGTTGATGACCTGGTCAGGAAATACATTTCCGGTCCCCGCAAGATTCCCAATTACAGTGGCGGCCTGGGAGTTCTGGCCGGCGACACCCTGAAAAGCTTCGCCGACACCCACGTCCCGGCGCTGGCGGTCAGCCTGCTGTACCGCGAGGGCTACTTCTCCCAAATCGTCGATTCCAAGGTTGGCCAGATTGATCACGCCACCCACTGGGCTCCTGAGGAAACCCCCACGCTCTTCCAATTGCGAGACCCCAAGGCGCCGGATCAGCCTTTGACCATCGACATCCCCTTTTACAACGGCGAACATCGACCCACCCTGATTAAGGCCCAGGTCTGGATGAAAATGGAGGTCTCGGACCGACTGGATTACTTCATCCCCGAGTTTCTGCTTGACTACAGCCTGCCCGACGCGCCGGTCTGGGTCATGGAATCGGCGCACCAGTTGTACAACGCCAGGTCTATGATCATCAAGGCCAACCAGCGCCGAATGCTCGGTTCGGCCATCCTGCCTCTGCTCGAGGCTCTGGGCTTCACCACCAGGACCATCCACCTCAACGAGCAGCACGGGGTCACGGTCACCCTGCACCTGATTCTGGAGGAGTTGCGTCACACCCTGGGCGAAGAGTATCTCAATCGATTTTCCGACCAGGACATCCGCAACGCTGCCCAGCGTGTCGCCCAAAAGGTCGTCTACACCATCCACACCCCGGTCAAAGCCGGCCACGATCGCTTCTCCCGCGACCTGTACTCGGCCATCAGCCACCAGGCCTTCCAGCGAATTCTGAATCTGCTTGCCCATGACGACGAAGTGGGCCACGAATACAACTTCACCGCCATGGCCATGCGCATCAACCGGGCCATCAACAGCGTCAGCCGTCTGCACCGCGATGTAACCAGAAAACAGTTTCCAGCCTTTGCCGACAAGATCAAGGCCATCACCAACGGCGTCCACCACCTCACCTGGATCAGCGACAACCGGGCCGCCTGCTTTGACCGCACGCCTTCGCTGCGTGACTGGCGGGACGATCCAGGGGTCTTCTCAACCCTGGCCTCCCAAGACATCCCCCGGCTCGCGGCGGACCTGCAGATCGCCTGGCAGGACGATAACGCGACCCTGGTCAAGTTCGTTAACGCCATGCTCAAGAGCCACCGCGAGCAGATGGTTGAGACCTGGATAGACCCGCCCAATTATCTTTCCAGCCTGGAAGAGTCGACCTGGCTCAAACCCGGCGTCTTTACCCTCGGTTTTGCCCGGCGGTTCTCGACCTACAAGCGGGCCGATCTCATCTTTGACGACATCGACCGGCTTGCCGACATCCTCATCCGCCTCAACCGGCCTGTGAACTTTCTCTTCGCCGGCAAGGCTCATCCCTCCGATGAGCCGGGAAAATCGGTGCTCAAGCTGATCCTGGACAATCAAAGTGAATTGTTTACCCGCAGCAACGGGCTGGGCAAACTGATCTTCATTCCCGGCTACGACATGCATGTGGCCAAACTTATGGTCGCCGGCGTGCATGCCTGGCTCAACAACCCCAAACGGCCACTCGAGGCCAGCGGCACCAGCGGCATGAAGGCCGCCATGAATGGGGTTCCCAACATCAGCGTCATGGACGGCTGGTGGGTGGAGGGGTACCATCACGGCCAGACCGGCTGGAAATTTGGCTACGAGGGTCCGGTGGACGACGCCGACTTGAGTGAAGACCCGGACACGCTGCTCTACACCGAGGACTCCAACGCTTTTTACGAATTGCTGCCCAAAGTGCTCGACCTGTTTTACAATCAGCCCGAACAGTATCTGCAACGAGCCTTGAGCAATGTGCAACTCAATATCCCCATCTTCAACACCCACCGCATGGTTGCCGAATACGTCGATCAATACGGCCTCCGCCTCGACCCGGCAACCAGCAGCCACCTGGCCCGGTTCGGACAACTCTACCACAGTGAAGACACGAACGGCTGAGCGATCCCGTACCTCGCCGGGACCACCCGGACTCCTGCAGGTCAATTACCCCGGAGAACCCTTTTGTTGTACAAAAGCAGTGCTTCTCAGGGCGAGGTGCGGTAGTATACTGCCAACTGTCACCATCCATGTATGCCCGAGCCGGTCGTGGCAGCGCGGCTGACCACGCTTGGGACAGACTGCCGCCTTTTCCGCCCGCGCGATTCCCCTGCCCCGGCTCACCCTTCATGGTGGCAGGATAGAAAAAACGCCTTTCCCCCGCTGAAGTCACGGGCGAAACGCACCGGAAAACCAAAGAATTCTTGCCCAAGGGCTTTAACTATCGAGGAGCACGACCCCATGGCCCGCCATATCAATCCTGGCAGTTCGACCAATAAAACCATTGACGCCATCGATCGCAAACGCGAGCGCGAGCGCCAGTTCATGCTGAAAAAATCGCGCGAACTTGCTCGGGAACTGGCTGTGGCCCTGGTGCAGCGCCTGCTGGATCTGCATATCATTGAAACCAATTCCGTTCAGGCCATCCAGGATGTCATGGAAAAGCAGTTGTCTGGACTCGGCGACATGGAAGAGTTCGAAATGCAATACAAGATCGCCCCGATCAGAAACCTGACTCCAGACCCGAATGTGATCAGCCTGTACCTGACCCAGTACATCATCGAGGACCTGATCGAGCACAGCAACATCCAGGATGTCTTCGGCGACGACATGGAAATCTACCGGGCCGTGGATTCGGTCCTCTCCCGGATTCGCCCCAGCTGATCCCCTGCAGGCCCCGTCATGGCGGCTGCCCACACCCCACCATTCCTGCTTTTTGCCAACAGCAAGGGAGAGATCCTCGATTACAGCGGCCTGTACATGGCCGGCGCGGCGGCTGGCCGCTTTGCCCTGCCGCAGGCCGAGGATCTGATCGATCTGCCGCCGGGGAGCGAACTGTTCGCTCTCCCCGGACGCCTGCCAGTGGGCATTGACCCGGACAGCGGCGAACCGGCGCTGTTAACGGAAAACCCGTACAATCCTGGCGAGCCCGTGCAGGCGGTCGCTGCTTTCATGGCCCCCGCGCACACCGCCATCTTCAGCGCCGCTTACCAGAAAAAGGACTCGCGACAGGATCTGTTGCCGCTGTTCGCCTATACCGCCGTTGGCTGGTCTGGCGGAAGATTCCAGGTGGCCGGATTCCGCAGCGACAAGGATATCCGCCAGGACGCCGGCCAGTTCGACCAGAGGCGCATCGCCCGCAACACCCACAAGCAGCTCCGCCGCCATCCCGACAATCGGCTCGTACAGCACCTGGGTAAATGCTGCCTGACCTACGGCTGCCCAGCCGCGCGCAATTATTTTCTCGGTCGCTGGGAAGCGCCGTTGCCCTGCTCGCCCGCCTGCAACGCAGCCTGCGCCGGATGCATCTCCCTGCAGCCTTCGGGATGCTGCCCCTCCACCCAGGACCGGATCACCTTTGTGCCCTCACCTCGGGAAATTGCCGAAGTCGCGGTCGAGCATCTCTGCAACGCGCCGCAGCCGATAGTCAGTTTCGGCCAAGGCTGCGAGGGCGAACCGCTGCTCCAGGCCGATGCCATGGAAAAGGCTATCCGCCTCATCCGCGCCCGCACCAACCGGGGCACCGTCAACCTGAACACCAACGGCAGCCTGCCCGAGGCAGTGGACCGTCTGGCCGGGGCCGGTCTGGATTCGATCCGCATCTCGCTCAACAGCGCCCAGGCGGAGAAACACCGCCTCTATTATCGTCCCAAGGGGTTTTCCCTGGCCGACGTCTGCCAGTCCATCGCAGTGATGAAACGGTACGGCCGGCACGTGTCGCTCAACTACTTCATCCTCCCCGGCTGTACCGACGACCCGGCCGAGTTCGCGGCCCTGTGCGAACTGATCGCCGAGTTCCGACCGGATTTCATTCAGTTGCGCAACCTCAACATGGATCCGGAATATTACCTCCAGGTCATCGGCCATGTACCCGCGGCGCCGCCCCTGGGCATGCGCGCCTGGTTGCAGCAACTCAGAGACCGTTTCCCCGCACTGGGATTCGGCTACTTCAATCCGGCCCTCCGGCCGTAGCCTTCTCATCGCTGTCACTGACAAGCTTTTCCTCCAGCATCACGGCACACTCCGGGTCATTTTCACGGAAAAACCCGACCGCCCGCTTCCAGGCCGCCGTCATGCTCTGGCTTCCCTGCACCCCGCTGGCCAGATGGTGGCCAAAGAAATAGTTGCGCGCAAAATAGTGGGTAAACTCCTTGAGCCGCCCCAGCCGCCGTTCCGGGGTAAAACGATGGGTCAGGGCCACGGCGAAGTCCTGGTAGACCAAGGGCAAGCTGATTTGGGCAGGGGGCAGTTCCAGGTCGTACACTTCCCGGGCGATCTCGGCGAAGATCCAGGGCGTGATCGCCGCCTGGCGACCTATCATCAGCCCGTCAGCGCCGCTTGCCCGCAGGCAGGCCCGGGCACTGTCCACCGAGTCGATGGAGCCGTTGGCAACCACGGGGATGCTGATCCACTCTTTGACTCGGCCAACCCATTCCCACCGCGGTGGACGGGCAAAGGGCTCGGCGCGCAGGCGGGCGTGAACGG
>CAZFPV010000081.1:0-7969 GCA_964521155.1 uncultured Desulfobulbus sp.
GCCACGGTTTGCGAGAGGATAGCCATGCAATCGTCCGAGTGGCGGCTCTCTACCAGTCTGCCATAACCCGCCCTTGGCCACCGTAACTCTCTTGAAAATGGTAATTTTACGCTTGCATTGCCGCCTTGTGTCCAGTATGCAGGACCTTATTTGATCGTCTCTTCCAACCCACCCGAAGGAATGCGCTCTTCCGCAGACCTGTCTGCTCCTGGCAGACTGATGCAGCCGCGGAGGAGTCGTCATCCTGTCATCCTGTTCACTGGTACACTACATGAGATACGCTCTTTTTTTGCATAGTCTATCCCGTTTTGCCCTCACACTTGGAATGCTCGCAGCGCTGGGCGCCTTTAACTCCACCCAAGCCGCTCCAGTGCAGAAACCGGTCCTGCAGCGTAACATCCAATGGACAGGGACGTCCTGGTTTGGTTCGCCCATGGTGCACAATCTCGGCAGCGGCGCCAGGAAGATTATCGGTACCTTCTATTCCATCTATGTTTGGGATGGTCAGGGCAATGAACTGGATCATGTCAATCTCAATAGCCGCATTTACGCTCCGGCTGTGGTCGCCGACCTGGAAGGGGATGGGGTGTATGAAATTATCGCCGGTTGCGGTAGTCAGGTGGTTGCGTACGAATGGCGCAACAACCAGCTCACCCAGAAAACAGGCTGGCCCGCATCAGTCTGTTCAGCTGGGCAATGTCCTGAAACCCGGGGGCTTGCCGCCGGCGATCTGGACGGCAACGGCACTATTGAAATCGTGGCCACCACCACCCAAACCCAACCAACCGGCGCCCAAGTATTTGTTTTCAGCGCAAGCGGCAACCCCTATCAGCCCGCCGGGCTCACGTACACGGCCTGGCCTCGCTACAACACCGCCTATGGAACCGGTAACGATGCCGACGCAAATGGCCCCGGCAATCATGGCTATGGCTGCTATGGGCTCAATGTCGGTCTCGGCAATCTGGACGACGACCCGCAGATGGAAATCGTGGTCACCTACGACAATCATGCGATCAATGTCTTTGAGCATACCGGGGTGAGCAAACTCGCCGCACCTTATTTTACAAACCGGGCGACAGCCTATCTGGGTAATCGGCTCAACTGGGGGCAATTCATCCGTTGGTTCGATCCAGTGGTCGAAGGCAACCACTACAACCTGCACACTGGAACCTGGCCGCATCCGAAGTCTCAAAAATGGATGCAATGGACCGAGTCGCCTCCTTCGGTGGCTGACATCAATGGCGATGGCCGCAACGAGGTGGTTGCGGTGGCGAATGTGGAAATGGATGAGCCTTATGATACCAAGCACCATTCCATCATGGTGCTGGAGGGGAGCTACGGCAGCGGCGACCGATCAGCTCGCAGGCTTGCCGGGTGGGAGTATCCGCCATCATCCGGTTATCCGCTCAGCCGGGCTGGCCTGACCTGGTATCCACCCACCAATCCTCCGGCGCCGACCATTGCCGATATCAACAACGACGGCAAGCCGGAGATTCTCTACGCCGCTCATGACGGTTATATGTATTGCACCTCATCGGCGGCGAAGCGCCTGTGGCGCTACGATTTTCGTCATGGCCGCAGTGTGATGTACGCCTCTGAAGTCATGGCGGTTGATTTGAACCAGGACGGGGCAGTGGAGCTCATCTTCACCACCTTTGGCCTCCCCAACAATATCAGCACGCTGCCCAGCGGTTACCTGGTGATTCTGAACAACCAGGGGCAGTTGCTGCATGATATCCAACTGGTGCAGGGGACCAATGGCAACGGCAAAGGCGCACCGGCGGCGCCCACGGTCATGGATGTCAACGGCGACGGCGCCCTCGAAATCCTGGTGCAGACCTTTGGTACAGGCTTCTTTATCTATACAGTACCCGGATCAGCGGAAAACAAGCTGCTCTGGCCGACTGCCCGGAGTAATTTTCTACGCGATGGCCGTCCTTCGTCTGGTTTCAGCGGTGGAGGAGGAGCTAGCGGTGGGGGAGGAAAAATGCCGATCCCTCCGATCATGCTGCTTCTGGAAAATTGAAACAAAGATCACATCTCATTGAGGTGTAGGGTCACGACAACTGTGCTTCCGCTTGATGACCTGAATGAACCGGTCGTGGTGCAGAATCCGGCGGAGCGAATACATCAGCAAACAGATTCGCTGGATAATTGGATACGGCCGAGTTGGATACGGCCGAGGCAATCTATGAAGGATTGCCTGCTCACTGCTGTGAACATCAACCCGGAGTAATCATGGACGACCTGGTTGTGGTTCCTGTTCAGACAGGCGTTTTTCGACGTCTATCAACCATGCTTGCTGGATCTTTGGGGCATACAATCCTGAGGTATCCTCGTCAAAATCTGTGTGGGCTTTGAGTTCGGCTTCGGAAGCGTCTTGTAACAACTCTTTTATTTTGCTCTTCAATTCATCCCTAACCTCATTGTTGTTGTTTCCAAAGGCAATGAAGTCACCGAGATTTTCTCTTGCTTTAAGTGATAATTTCCTGGCTTCGATTTCTGTTATGCCGAAATGAATCTGTTCATGCTGGAGAACATACGGTTGTATTTCGTCCCCATTTTGGGGATCAAACCATGAACAGGAGGGAATAAATATGGCTTCAAATGAGATGTTTTCGAATTTCCCGGAATAGGTTTCATGGCCATAGAATAAAAATTTATTGATGTTGATTTTGGAATTTCCTTTTGGGCGTATTGTTATGCATGATCTGGCCCTGATTTGGGGCGCATGTTCTTTCATGCTCGGCGGCAAGGAGGGCGCCTGAAAATCAGAGACAGTAAGTATACGGTAGCCGAATCCTTCCTGCGTTGCTGATCCACCTTCCTCGATAGTGTTGATTTGTGGACGAGCATACTCGGGTAATGATGTGCAGGAAGAGGCCACGACAAGTATCATCATCATGAGCAAAGTGGTCGTGCAGGTCGTCCAAGATGCCGGCTGTCCGTTCTTCATGGCGGTGGCCCTCCCCGTGGCTGCTTGACGGCAAAGCCCATTCTACCACTTGAGCGCGGTGGACGTCGATGACGATTCAGGAAGGACAACAGGCCTCGGCAGACAGGAACAAAAAGGATGAAAGAGATCAAAAATTCCGCTATGCAGGAACGCGAGGAAGAGACGGCATTCCATCCTGAACTGTCACCCCGGCCATTGTGCATCCGATCGTCCGGATCAGCCAAGCGTGGTAGAGTCCAATAGTTTCAAACACACCTCAATTCACATCGATAATACAAAGGAGCCTGCAGATGACACACGAAGTTGATGAAGCAATTCGCACCTTTCTTGAGACCTGGGAGGAAGGGGAGAGCGGGAACAGGCACGGATTTATCCAACTTTGGCAGCAGTTGACCGGCCAGGATAAGGTAGAGCTTGCATTTCATAGCCGGCCAGGCGTGACGTATTCGCTGAGAGCGTCACATCCGGCGCATGCTCGCCCCCTGTTCGTCATGGTCGACGTGATCGAGGATCAACCGCGCTGGCTTTCCGTCTGCTTTTTCGGCGACATGATCACCGATCCGGAGGAGAGGGGCGCCTTTGTCCCGGGCGGTCTCCTAGGTGAGGATGCAGTGTGTTTTGATCTGGAAACCTGCACCGGCGATCAACTGCAGTATGTCAAGACCAGGATCGAGGAGGCCTGCCAAAGCGCTGCAGGGTGATGCGGCGTTGTTCGGGCGGGATGGACGGTGATCTACCTGCTCGGTTCGGACAGCGGCAGGAGACAGATGATGCGCAGCCCGCCGTTGCTGCGGTTTTCCGCCCGGATCGTACCGTTGTGCGCTTCGACAATGCCCCGGCAGATGGCCAGTCCCAGTCCCGCGCCACAGCCGTTTTCCGCCGCAGGCAGGCAAAAGAACTTCTCGAAAATCCGGTGCAGCTCATGTCCGGGCACACCGGGGCCGCGATCGAGCACCTCCAGACGCAGATGATCGCCCTCGACTCGGGCGGCGATCTCAACCAGGCTGTCCGGCGGCGAATAGTTCAACCCGTTGTCGAGCAGATTCACCAGCACCTGGGTCATCAGCACCGGATCCACCTCGACCTGGGGCAGCCCTTCGGCCAGGGTCACGCTCACGTCCCGCCCGGTCAATTTCTCCTCAAGCACGGTCATTGCGTCGGCAATCAGATCCTGGACGTCGCATGGCCTGGCGTGCACCTGCACATCGCCGGCCTCCAGGCTGGTCATATCCAGGAGGTTGCCGACAAACCGGTTCAACCGCTCGATCTCGTCCCAGATAGTGTTTACCAGAGCCGGTATCCCCTGATCGGAGAGTGATTCCGTCTTCGCGCGCAACGTTTTCATTGCCGCGCCCATGGCTGCCAGAGGCGTCTTCAAGTCGTGGGAGATGGAATTCAACATCGACCGTTCCAGCGACTCCCGCGCTCGCAGCATCTGCGCCTGTTCGGCCTGATTGGCCAGATGGACCCGTTCCATGGCCAGGGAAATCTGGGCGACAAAGGCGTCCAGGAGGCGGCGATGGGTGGGGGAGCAATATTCCGCTTCTTCATGCAGGGCAATCCCCAACGTGCCGAAGGTGTGGCCGGCGGTCATCAGGGGCAGATGGAGCAGCCTGGCCGAACTCAGGGTTTCGGCGCCATGACCCGCCGGCTGGCGATTACGGCAGACCCAGTCCGCCACCACCAATTCCTTTTCGTCGATGATCAGACCGTCGCTGGCCGCGGCAACGTGCATCAGTTCGTCCCGGGGCATCAGCACAGCCAAGCGGGCATGCAGCGCTTCATCGATATTTTTCAGCACTGCCGCCAGGATGGAGGGCATGTCGATGGCCGCGGCGAGATCGCGACTGAGATAATAGAGGCTCTCGGTCTGCAACTCCCTGTGCCGCAAGGTTTCAGCCCTTGCCCTCGCCTTGGTCACCAGGGTGGCGATGACCACACCGACCGTGAACAGGCCGAAAAAGGTGATAGCATACTGAGTATCGGCCACGGTGAAACTCCACCGGGGCTCGATAAAAAAGAAATCAAAGGCCAGCACGCCCAGGGCCGCGGTGAAAATGGCCTGTTTCAGCGTGGAGCGGACCGCGACCAGGACCACGTTCAGCAGGTATACCATGACCAGATTGGTCGGCGACACGTAGGGATATACCGCAAAGGAGAGCAGGGTGGTGGCGGCGACCAGGGCCAGGCTCGTCAGGTATTGGGACCAGGCCCCGATCAAGGGCAGGCGCCGGGGCGGGGCAGGGCGCCGTGCGAGTTCCTGATTGAAACTGACCACGTGAATGTGGATCGCGCCGCTGAGGCGGATGAGCCGGTCAACGATGGGCGGACGCAGCAGTTCCCGCCACCGGGGCTTGGTGGGTTTGCCGACCACGATCCTGGTGACGTTATGGCGGACGGCGTAGTCGATCACCGCCTGGGGCACCGAGGCGGCAGTCAGGGTGGCCACCTCAGCCCCCAGGCTTTCCGCCAAACGGAGGTCGCGCCAGACTCGCTCCCGGTTTTCCGACTGCTCTCTGGCCAAACCAGGGGTCTCGACATACACGGTGAACCATTTAGCCTTCAGCTCGTCGGCCAGTCGCCGAGTGGTCCGGATCAGCTGTTCGCTGAACGGACTGCCGCTAGCACAGACCAGCAGCCGTTCGGCCACCGGCCAGGGACCGGGAATGGACCGAACCTCCATGTAGCTGCGCATCTCCTCGTCCACCCGGGCCGCGGCCCGACGCATCGCCAGTTCCCGCAGGGCGATCAGGTTGCCGGGGCGGAAGAACCTCCTGACCGCCTGGGATGCTTGCTGTGGGACATACACCTTGCCCTGACGCAACCGATGGAGCAGATCTTCCGGGGGGATGTCAACCAGCAGGATCTCCGAGGCCAGATCAAGCAGGCTGTCGGGAACGGTCTCGCGGATGGGCACGCCGGTTATCTGGGCAACGATGTCGCTTGCGCTCTCGAAATGCTGCACATTGACCGTGGTGAAGACATCGATGCCGGCGACGAGCAGCTCCTCGATATCCTGCCAGCGCTTGTCGTGGCGGCAGCC
The DNA here is from genome assembly GCA_964521155.1 of uncultured Desulfobulbus sp. Lineage (GTDB taxonomy): Bacteria > Desulfobacterota > Desulfobulbia > Desulfobulbales > Desulfobulbaceae > Desulfobulbus. Next base: position 6,000 of record CAZFPV010000081.1, read on the forward strand.
CGGCGCGTTGGCATGGGCCAGTTCGTCGACCAGGGCCAGTTCTGGCCGCCTGGCCAGGGTCGCGTCGAGATCCAGTTCGGTCAGCATCACCCCCTGATGCTCGTATTGCGCCTTGGGCAAGACCTCCAGGCCGGCAAGCAGGGCGTCGGTTTCCGCCCGGCCGTGTGATTCGACGTAGGCGGCGACCACGTCACGGCCTTCGGCCTTGAGCTGCCGGGCCGCCTCGAGCATGGTGTAGGTCTTGCCGACGCCGGCGGCATAGCCGAGAAAAATTTTCAGCCGACCCCGTCGGGCCTCCTGCTCTTCCGCATGCGCGGCCCTGAGCATGGCTTCCGGTGAGGGGCGGGCTGCTTCCTGATTCGGATTCATGGACAGTCTCCAGGGCGCGGCACGGTCAGTCCCCGCGCCGGCATACTACCTGGTCGCCTTGCGTTTTCTGCTCTGTTGCCGCTCCTGGAGTTTGGCCAGGAACAGTGCTCCTTTCTACCGAGAAACATCAATTGGTTTGGAGTGACTGACCCGAGGGTCGGTTGTCTTTCCCCGCCGGCGCATCCCGGTCGATGGCGTCCAACGCCAGGTTGACGGCCAGCACGTTGATCCGGGGCGCCCCTAAAAATCCGAACTGGCGGCCGAGAAGGTAGTTGCCCAGGACGGCGGCGACCCGTTCCTCGCGCAAGCCCCGCGCCCGCGCGATGCGGCGGATCTGCACAGCGGCGGCCTGGGGCGAGAGATGCGGGTCAAGGCCGCTGCCCGAGGCCTGCACCAGGTCAGCTGCAATTGGACCATGGATGCCTTCGGCGCGCAATCCCCGCACGCGCTCGGCAACTTCCTTGAGGTAATCCCGGTTGGCCGGGCTGCGGTTGGAGCCGCCCGAGGCCATCGGATTGTACGCAAAATCGGTGGTGGCCGATGGCCGAGGCCACAGGTATTTCGGATCAGTAAATGGTTGGCCGATGAGGCGTGAGCCGATCACCCTGCCGCTGTGGTCGGCAAGGAAGCTGCCCTCGGCCTGAACCGGAAAGAAGACCTGGGCCAAACCAGTGACCAGGGTAGGGTAGATGCCGCCACAGAGGATAGAGAGGAGCAGGAGCATCATGACAGCCGATCGAATTGCATGCATGGGTCAATACCTCCCAAGGTTTACTCTATTACAGGATGCACAGGCCGATGCCCAGATCCAGGAGCTTGATGCCGACAAAGGGGAGAATGACGCCGCCGACGCCGTAGATCAGCAGGTTGAAGATCAGCAGTTTCTCCGCCGGCATCGGGCGAAAGGTGGATCCTTTCAGCGCCAGGGGCACGAGCAGGGGGATGATGAGGGCATTGAAGACCACCGCGGCCAGGATGGCGCTGTGCGGGCTGGCAAGGTGCATGATGTTGAGCGCATCCAACTGGGGGTAGATGGAGACCAGCGCGGCCGGGATAATGGCGAAATACTTGGCTATATCATTGGAGATGCTGAAGGTGGTCAGGTTGCCCCGGGTCATGAGGATCTGTTTGCCGATCATGACGATATCCAGGAGCTTGGTGGGGTTGCTGTCCAGGTCGATGATGTTGGCCGCCTCACGGGCCGGCTGGGTGCCGGTGTTCATGGCCACGGCCACATCCGCCTGGGCCAGGGCCGGGGCGTCGTTGGTGCCGTCGCCGGTCATGGCCACCATGAAGCCGGCCTCCTGATTCTCCCTGATGATGCGCAGTTTGTCCTCGGGCTGCGCCTGGGCGAGGAAATCGTCGACCTGGGCCTCGGCGGCGATGGCCGCGGCGGTCAGGGGGTTGTCGCCGGTGATCATCACCGTCCGCACCCCCATGCTCCGCAGCTGCCTGAATCGTTCCTGGATGCCGCTTTTGACGATGTCCTTGAGATTGACCACGCCCAGGATTTTGGCGCCACGCGAGACGACCAGCGGGGTCGCACCGGCGTGGGCGATGGCGTTGGTCTTGCCTTCCAGATCCCTGGGGATTTTACCCCC
>CAZFPV010000082.1:0-7925 GCA_964521155.1 uncultured Desulfobulbus sp.
GCTCTTGCAGTCGTTGTCGTTCGTTCATGTCCTGTATCCTTTGCTCATGGTTGCGGCGCAGGATACCCGGTTCAAGGCCATTCGCAAAACGATTTCTCAAGCCAAACCGCTCCTGCAACAAATTTACCTTACACTCCCAGCCTCTCGTGGTCGCCGGCCCGGGCCAGTGCCCCTTCCCGCTTGCATTTTTCGGCGGCCTCGTGGATAGTGTCGCCAGGGTCAACCATGTTCAGCAACCATAAGCAAAGAGGCAATGCATGTGCGGAATAGTCGGATACGTCGGAACCAGAAGGGTCGTGCCCATATTGCTGGAAGGCCTGCGACGGCTGGAATATCGGGGCTATGACTCGGCTGGCCTGGTCTATCATCTCGACGGCCGGCTGGTGCGGTTCCGGGCCAAGGGCAAGCTCGCCAACCTGGAAGCCGTGGTCGACGAGTATATCGGCGTGGCCAGCAGCACAGGCATCGGCCACACCCGCTGGGCCACCCATGGCGCGCCCACCGAGGGCAACGCCCATCCGCACACGGACTGCACCGGTGAGCTGGTGGTGGTGCACAACGGCATCATCGAGAACTACAGCGCCCTCAAAGGCGAGCTGACCGCCAAGGGGCATGTCTTCACCTCCCAGACCGATACCGAGGTACTGGCCCATCTCATCGAGGATTGCCTGCAAGGCGATCTGGTAGCCGCGGTGCGCCAGGCCCTGGCCAGGGTCGAGGGCTCCTACGCCGTCGGCGTGCTCTGGGCGAAAGAGCCCGAGCTGCTGGTCGCGGCTCGAAACCACAGTCCGCTGGTCATGGGCGTATTGCCGGATGCCTGCTTCATTGCCTCAGATGTGCCGGCGCTCCTGCCCTACACCCGTGAGGTCATCTTTCTCGACGACCGTGAGATGGCGGTGCTGCGCAAGGGCAGCTATGCCATCATTCAGGTGGACGACGGCGCGGAGTTGGACAAGCCTACGACCACCATCGACTGGAATGCCGCCATGGCCGAGAAGGGCGGCTACCGCCACTTCATGCTCAAGGAGATCTTCGAGCAGCCCCAGGCCATTCTCAACACGGTCAGCGGCCGCATCGTCCCGGACACCGGTTTGATCGAACTGCCGGAGATCGGCCTGGACGAGGCCGCGCTCCAGGGCATCGAGCGCATTGCTCTGGTGGCCTGCGGCACCTCCTGGCACGCGGCCCTGGTGGCCCGGTACTGGATCGAGAAGTGGGTGGGCATCCCGGTGGAGGTGGACATTGCCTCGGAGTTCCGCTACCGCCGCCTGCTGGTGAACGAGCGGGTGCTGACCATCGTCATCTCCCAGTCCGGCGAGACCGCCGACACCCTGGCTGGCATGCGCCGGGCCGCACAGCTGGGCTCGCGGGTGCTGGCCATCTGCAACGTGGTCGGTTCGACCATGACCCGCGAGGCCGACGGCGTCATCTACACCCATGCCGGTCCGGAGATCGGCGTGGCCTCGACCAAGGCTTTCACCTGCCAACTGGCGGCGCTGTTCCTGTTGACCTTGTATCTTGGTCAGGTGCGGGGGACCATCGACGCCGACACCCGCAAGCGGCTGGGCGCGGACCTGATCGAGCTTGCCGCCGTGCTTGCCGGCGAGCTGCCCAGGCTGCAGGCCGAGATTCGGGCAATGATCGAGCGCTATGCCGATGCCCGCGATTTTCTTTTTGTCGGCCGGGGCATGAACTACCCCATTGCCCTAGAAGGGGCGCTGAAGCTCAAGGAGATTTCCTACATCCACGCCGAGGGCTACGCCGCCGGCGAACTCAAACACGGCCCCATCGCCCTGATCGACAAGGACATGCCGGTGGTGGCGCTGGCGCCCAAGGACGCGGTCTATCTGAAAACCGTGTCCAACATCGAGGAGATCAAGGCCCGCCAGGGGCGGCTGGTGCTGTTCGGCGCCAGCGGCGACGACCACTTGGCCTCGCTCACCGAAGATGTCCTCTTCCTGCCCGAGATCAACGAGGACCTCAACCCATTGCTCTACACCATCCCGGCCCAGTTGCTGGCCTACGAGATTGCCTGCCGCCGCGGCTGCGACGTTGATCAGCCGCGCAACCTGGCCAAGAGCGTGACCGTGGAGTAGGGGGGGCTTGCAGAGGATGCCATATCGGGGCACCCGCTCCGGGGAAAGCAGTCGGCAGAATCAGCCGCTCACCTGCAATGAACAACGTTATCATGGGGTACAGTGAAAAAAAACAGACAGGTCGCGGACGCAGGACAGAAAAAAACGAAGGTGGACACCTTCAGGGTCGAGCGCGACCATACTTTGCTCGCCTTCCTGCTGGAACAGTTGCCAGGCAAGGGACGCAACACCCTGAAGGCAGTCTTGCGCGACCATCAGGTGTTCATTGACGGGCAACCGGTCAGCCAGTTTGACCAGCCGCTCGTCCAGGGATCACAGGTTGCGGTCCATTGGGACCGGGAATCCACCCGGAAACAGCCGGCCCGCTCGGGGCTGAACATCCTTTTTGAAGATGCGGATCTGATCGTCATCGACAAACCCTCCGGTCTGCTGACGGTCGCCACTGACGTGGAAAAGCGGAAAACCGCGTATTCTCTGCTCAGTGATCACGTTAAACTCGAGGACCCAGACAACAAGATCTTTGTCGTCCACCGGCTCGACCGGGAGACCTCAGGCCTGCTCCTGTTTGCCAAAAACAGTGCGGTCAAACACCAGATTCAGGAAACCTGGGAGACCATGGTCAATCAGCGAACCTATGTCGGGGTGGTGGAAGGGGTGGTGGAGCCGGCAGAAGGGACCATCGTGTCCTGGCTGGCCGAGACCACGGCGTTCAGGGTGTATTCTGTCCCCAATGCCCAGGCTGGCAAAAAGGCAATCACCCACTACCGGAAAATAGGCGGGAACGACCGATATTCTTTATTGCAGATCAATCTCGAGACAGGCAGGAAACACCAGATCCGTGTGCATATGCAGGATCTGAGGCATCCGATTGTCGGGGATAAAAAATACGGCTCCACCTGCAACCCCATCCGTCGCGTCGCCCTGCACGCCCAGGTCCTCGCCTTCACGCATCCACGGACCGGTCTGCCTTGTCGCTTCGAGACCCGCATCCCCGAAAAATTCCTGCAGATATCCGCGCAGGGTGCAGAATTCTGAACCACTGTACGCGCTTCTGCCGTTATGGTTGCGCGTTGACGACTCCATTTACGTGCTCTGAAGAGGTGCATGATGACCACCATGGTAGGCATTCATCAACAACAGGATAAGATAGATCAATTGTATGCGAACATGGGCCTGCATGCCGCTTCGCTAATCGCCGCCGGCCCATTCGCCGCCAAGGAAGCAGCACTGCTTTGGCAATCCGAACTGCTGGCGAAATTGCAGGACTGCGAAATCATCGAGCCGGTCGGACCCGATGTTGACAATGTCCCCTGGTACGGCTTTTCCTTTGAAAAGGGATGAAGCGCTCTTCCCTTGCAACGCCCCTGATGACCATGGGGGCTGCAGTCTGACCAGACAACCCTTTGGCCACTGTTGATCGGGCGGTTTGATCGCAGCGAATTGACGTGAGACACTGCTGACAGCCTGATTGGCAGTCTGAGAGGGTTGTTTTCACCGACCTCCTGTCCTTCCCAGCAGTATTCAGTTTCCCCCATTTGTATTCTGTTTACATCATAGTAATAATAGTTATTTTTATTATAAATTATACTACCTATTCATCCGGTTTCGTAATCGGGTAACTGGTGGCGCAAAGGGGGTCCTCAATTATTTGTTATTGTTGTATTAGTCTTGTATTGTTCACTGTCATTTCTGGCTCTGTGAAGTGATGGGAACGCAAAGTACCATTTTGTGGCATGCGATTCATTGTTGGTACAAATTTCTTACTCTTGTTTTGTACATTAATGTGCTTATTTTGACTGTACGAAGGCATCAGTAGGGTGCTCACTTATAAAAAATTTCGCACCTATGGAGGTAGTAACATGAAATCGCGACGGTTTTTTTCACTTCTGTTCCTGCTTTTCAGTATGACGTTTTTGGTATCCGCTGGCATCGCATCCCATACACCAACACATGGCCCAATGGGAAACATGAAAATGGATGCGGCGGCTAAAACGGCCTTTGAAACGGGTAAAGCGCTAGGGGATCACACCTACTATTATTCCGGTGGCAGCATTATCGAACCCGATTCGGTCATTGCAATCAAGAAGGGGTATACATTGCGTGACTCCAAGGTGTGGGCCAAGGTCGATGACATGGAGGACCGGGTGGTCAGGACCTGGCTGCAGGCATGGAAAGCTGATGGACATACTGCCGGGGACATGAGCGGCGGCGTTCTTCTTGACTCCGACGGCAAGCAGGCCGGTGTCTGGTACTCGCATTTCCCCCGGGGGAGCATCTTGGTTCCCATCCCCGGAGTGCTGGATGTTTTCCCGCCTCAGCCCGTCTTTGAGCAGAAGAGTGGTAACTAATACGGGTTTCATCAATATCATCTCGGAGGGTTGAATCAACGAATTGAACACTGCATTGCCATGCAACAGCAAAGCGACCAAGGGCTATTATCCTTGGCCGCTTTTTTTTGTGGTTGGAGAATGTGAAAGGGGTTCTTGTTCAGAACTTCCAGGTCAGACCTGCGCCAATGGAACGGGCTTCGTACGCACCGGCAAACGAAGCGCCAGGGCGAGTAGATGGTCAGGGTGTGGTTGTATTGGGCCTGGAGGCCGGCGCCGAACACGGCCTGATCCTCAACCGGGACCAGACCGGCAACGGTGAATGGTTCGGATTCGATGGCAGTGAAACTGGCGGTGATGCTTGCCGGGTCGTCGTCGAACCGGTGCTGCCATTCGGCCTGCACATGCGGCGTGAGCCGCCATGCACCGGCATCGATTCGCCTGGCAACGCGGGCGTTGAGGCTGCCACTGAACCGCGTCGCGGTCCGCGCCTTGGATGCGCTCATCGAGAAATTTGGCCCCGCGCTCGGTGAATCCGTCCTGGCTGAGCTGGGCATACTATTCCTGGATGCATGCAGCGGTCATGGGATATGCCGAGCGACACGGATTTGGTGGGAATTCATGATACAGACAACGACCCCATATAGTGGGAACAGAACGTATTATCAGTAAAATTACGATTATCAGGCTGCTCTCATGGCGGGTATTGCATGCTCGGGCATTTGCTTTTTTTCCCGTGACGCTTGCACGGAATTCTATTGCATACATTCATGAATGTATGTAAATAGCGGTCTGCCGGCAGATCAGGTGCGTCTGCCATTTGGAACCTCATCCCCACAGGTTGTCCCTTTTCATCGAAAGGAAAGCTATCATGAAGACATCACGGAAAAATATCTATGTTTTTCTGCCCATTTTCGCCGCAGCCCTGGTGATCGGCGGCTGCAAGGGAGGCGCCAAGCAGGCCGGTCCTCCGCCTGGCGGCCCGGTGGAGGTCGAGGTGGTCACCCTGGCGCCCCAGACCATCAGCCTGAACACCGAACTGCCTGGCCGCACCGCCGCCTTCCGCATCGCCGAGGTTCGCCCCCAGGTGAGCGGCATCATCCTCAAGCGGCAGTTTGAGGAGGGCAGCGAGGTCAAGGCCGGGCAGGTGCTTTATCAGATTGATCCCGCCCTGTACCGGGCTGCCCATGACAGCGCCAAGGCTGCCCAGGCCCGGGCCGAGGCCATGGAAAACTCCACCCGTCTTAAGGCCGAGCGCTACCGTAAGCTGGTGGACGGCAAGGCGGTGAGCGTCCAGGATCAGGTCGAGACCGAGGCCGCCTGGAAACAGGCCCAGGCCGAGGTGGCGGCCGCCAAGGCCGCAGTGGAGTCCACCCGCATCAATCTGGCCTACACCGAGGTCAAGTCTCCCATCTCTGGTCGGATCGGCAAGTCCTCGGTGACCGAAGGCGCCCTAGTCACGGCCCAGCAGGCCATGGCCCTGGCCACGGTGCAGCAGCTTGATCCCATGTATATCGATGTCAGCCAGCCCAGCGTTGAACTGCAGCGGCTGAAGAACGAGGCCGCCAGCGGCCAGTTGATGATGGATCAGGCGGGGAAAGCCAAGGTAACAGTGTTGCTTGAGGACGGCTCGGCCTATCGGGAACCTGGCATGCTCGAGTTTGCCGACGTCACGGTCAACGAGACCACCGGTACCGTGACCCTGCGGGCATTGGTCGCCAATCCCAGGCAGGAACTGCTGCCCGGCATGTTCGTCCGCGCCCGTCTGGACAAGGGCCAACGCAAGGACGCCATTCTCGTGCCCCAGGCCGGGGTCAGCCGCGATCTCAAGGGCGGCGCCCAGGTCATGGTGGTCAACGGCGAGTCAATGGTTGAACTGCGCAAGATCGTCACCAGCCAGGTGATCGATGGCAAGGCCCTGATTGAGAGCGGGCTTGCCGCCGGCGACCGGGTGATCGTGGCCGGTTTGCAGAAGGTGCGGCCGGGAGCGCCGGTGAAGATCGCCGATCCGGCCGCGGCCGGTCAGGCAGCCGGTCAACCGGGCGGTCAGGCGGGTCCCAAGGCCGACGCGGCCAAATAATTTTATCCCCTGACAACGGAGCATTCTCTCATGGCCAGATTTTTCATCGACCGACCCATTTTTGCCTGGGTCATCGCCATCGTCATCATGCTGGCGGGTTCGCTTGCCATCAAGCAACTGCCGGTCTCCCAGTATCCGGAGATCGCACCGCCCTCGGTGCTCATCAGCGCGCGGTATCCGGGCGCCTCGGCCGCCACCATTGAAAACAGCGTTGTCCAGATCATTGAACAGAACATGACCGGCCTGGACAACTTCCTCTACATGAGCTCGGAGAGTTCCTCGACCGGCAACATCAGCATCACCCTGACCTTCGAGCCAGGCACCAACCCGGATATCGCCCAGGTGCAGGTGCAGAACAAGCTGCAGCAGGCCCTGCCCCTGATTCCCCAGGAGGTGCAGAACGAAGGCGTGCAGGTGGCCAAATCCAACGCCACCTTCCTGATGGTGGTCGGCCTGATCTCCACCGACGGGTCCAAGGCCAACTACGACCTCGCCGACTTCATGATCACCACCCTGCGCGACCCGCTCAGCCGGACCACGGGCGTGGGCTCGATCCGGGTCTTCGGCAGCCAGTACGCCATGCGCATCTGGCTGGACCCGGTCCGGCTCAACAGCTTCCAGATGACACCCGGCGACGTCCGCACCGCCATCGAAGCGCAGAACAATCAGGTGGCCGTGGGCGACCTGGGCGGTGCGCCTGCCATTGAGGGCCAGCAGCTCAACGTCAGTATGATGGCCCAGACCATGATGAGTTCTCCCGAACAGTTTGAACGGATCATCCTCAGGGTGAACAGCGACGGCTCCCAGGTGCGGCTCAAAGATGTGGCCAAGGTTGAGGTCGGCGCCGAAAACTACAACTCGCTGACCACCTTCAACGGCCAGCCGAGCTCGGGCATGGCTATCATGCTCGCCACCGGCGCCAACGCGCTTGCCACCGCCGATGCGGTCCGGGCCAAGATCGCCGAGCTCAAGCCCTACTTTCCCGAGGGCGTGGAGGTGATCTACCCCTACGACACCACCACCTTTGTGCGCATTTCGATCAAGGAGGTGGTCAAGACCCTGATCGAGGCGGTGATCCTGGTGTTTTTCGTCATGTATCTGTTTCTGCAGAGCTTCCGGGCCACGATCATTCCCACCATCGCCGTGCCGGTGGTGTTGCTCGGCACCTTTGGCATCATGTCGGCCTTCGGCTTTTCGATCAACACCCTGACCATGTTTGGCCTGGTGCTGGCCATCGGCCTGCTGGTCGACGACGCCATCGTGGTGGTCGAGAACGTCGAGCGGATCATGCACGAGGAGGGGCTTTCGCCGCTGGAGGCAACCCGCAAGTCCATGGACCAGATCACCGGCGCCCTGGTCGGCATCGCCCTGGTGCTGTCAGCGGTGTTCGTGCCCATGGCCTTCTTCGGCGGGTCCACCGGC
>CAZFPV010000083.1:0-7886 GCA_964521155.1 uncultured Desulfobulbus sp.
TGATCGGATATGGCCGCTGCCATGCAGCCCAGGCTCTCTTCTTTCTGCAACTGCCTGTTCAGGTTTTCCAGTTCAGCCCGTTCCGCTTCCTTTCGAGTACGTTCACTGATGTCCCGGATGGATGCAAGCTGTACGACCTTGCCTTGGTACTCGAAAAAGCGGGAGGTTATTTCCACCGGAATAATCGTGCCGTCCTTCTTGCGATGCCAGCGCGACGGGATGGCGATCACCTCGCCGGAATGGGCCGGAATGCGGTTGATTCGTTGGGTTTCCTCCGGTTCGGCCGAGAGCTCGAAGTTATGCATGGCCAGCAATTCGTGTTTTCCGTAGCGATACAGCAGGGTCGCGGCCTGGTTGGCCTCCAGGATGCGGCCGTCCGCGTTGTCGACCAGAAGGATGGCGTCGGGTTCGCCTTCGAACAGTTGCCGGTATCTGGATGCGCTCTCCTGCAACACCTGTCTGACCAAGCGAATCCGGCAGCGATACAAACCAAAAAAGAAAAGCAAGGCGAAGGCGATGGCGGCAAGCAGGGTTGAAACCAGGATGCCGGTGCGCTGGCCCAGCTCGCGGATCTCGCCACGAACCGGCGTCCGCAGCATGGCAAGGGGTGCGTGATCCATATCCCGAAGCAGGAGGTACATGTTGTCTCCGTCGCGCAGGGGACGATCGCTGCCCAGAGCGGCGAGTCGGCCAAAGAGTTTGGCCTCCGTGAGCCGCAGGTTACTGCAAGGCAACAGGGTCATGACCACACCGGTCCGATCCGAAAGGGTGTGCAGGTCCTTGTCGGTGAGAAATCGGCCCATGACCAGGACGCCCTGTGGAGGCCCCTGTTTGTCCGTGGTCAGAATCGGCCGGGCCACCAGCAGCAGCAACCCATGCTCGCTGGCAACGAGACCATCCAGATCGGTTGCCCTGTCCAGCACCTCGGACAGGCGGGTCACGATTGGTGGTTCAGGCCCGGAGAAGAGCGCCAATTCCACCTGGCGTTGCTTTGCAGGATGATAGACTCCCTGGAGGAGGCAGTTACCCGCGAGATTATACATGGCGAGCAAATCAATGCGGCTGTTCAGGGAAAGACTTGCAGCCCTCGGATAATTGGCCTTGACGAAGGCCTCTGACCGTGTTTGCGCAAATCCGTAGGCCTCATCCCAGCTGGCCCAGTCGCCGGCCAGTGCGGAAAGGGTGTTGAGTTCGCCGGTGATGCCTGAAAAGGCATGGTTGTTGTCTTCAACGGCTTGCGACAGTTCCAGTTTGTGAAATGCAGGCTGTACGATCCGGTCGTTGAAAAGGTGGACGATCAGCAGCACCAGACAAAGCCCCGCCGTCACCTGCAGCAGGCGGAGTCCGATCTGGTGGGGGGTGAGGCAATCTCGAAGCGAAGCGTTCAAAGGGATGTATCCAGAAACCGAATCAAGCCGGCTCGACATGGTTTTGCCGGCAAACGAAATGGCCAGGCAGAGTTTGCCTGACCACTCTCAGTAAGAATGATTCATAGTAGTGAAAAAAATTATGATCTGTCAACGCGCCTCGAATCTTCTGCTTATATCTTTACCTCCGCCGCTCTTTCTAGCTGGATGAACAGCAAATACTTTCTTGACATCGTACATTAGCCATGAACGCGTCCTATCCCCGCATCGAGGCTGTTCACATCGATCTCGTGCAACATACCCTGCATCAGCTGGCCGATCCGGCCATTGCCGCCCATGCGCAACGCTATTTCAAGACCGGCCCAGGCCAGTACGGCGAGGGCGACCGGTTCCTCGGCATCCGCGTGCCGGAACTCCGCCGCCTGGTCCCACGTTTTGCCGGCGCCGACCTGCCAGTGCTGCTCGAACTGCTGCACTCCGCCTGGCATGAGGAACGGCTGTTTGCCCTCCTGCTCATGACCGCCCGGTTTGCCAAGGGAAACGATCGGGACCAGGCCGCTGTCTATGCGATCTATCTGGCCAACACGCGCTGGATCAACAACTGGGATCTGGTGGACTGCTCGGCCTACCGCATCGTCGGCCCCTTTCTTGAACGCCGCGATCGGGACGTGCTGCGCGATCTTGCCGTCTCCGCGAGTCTCTGGGAGCGGCGCATCGCCATCATCGCCACCCTGCATTTCATCCGCCAGCATGATTTTGCCGACTGCCTCGCCGTGGCCGACCTGCTGCTTCACGATCCACACGATCTGATCCACAAGGCCGTGGGCTGGATGCTGCGTGAGGTGGGCAAGCGCGACCAGGCTACGGAGGAGACCTTTCTGCGCGAGCATTACGGCGTCATGCCCCGGACCATGTTGCGCTACGCAATCGAACGGTTGCCGCAAGCGACCAGAACCGCCTTTCTCCAGGGCCGCATCGAGCAGTTGCCCTCGCCATCCTCCTGAACCTCAACCCTGTCCACCCAGGCGCTCCGCTGCAATCGCCGACCCGGATTTCTCCTGTCCTTTTCCGGCACAAAGCGAATCATTTCAGAGTTTTTTTATTGACAGGGGGCACCCGGTATATTTCGATCCTCCTGCAGGAATTCTCTTGTTGAATGAACCAGGTTGGCGGCCAGTCCGGCGAGAGCCATTGTTCCCACCCTTCGCCATCAACCTCCACACACAGGTATGACAATGATTGACATGGATCAGGACGAAGAAGGCGTTGTAGTCGAAGAATGCGGCATCTGTGGCGGCGACATCATCGTCGAGCCAGACTGCGAGGAAGACGATGTCGTGTACTGCAACGACTGCGAGGCGGAATATCTCATCCGTTCCATGGATCCCGTCCGTTTGCAGTTGCTTGACGACGACGACGAGATTGACGATGACGACGAGTCCTACAAGGAGGAGTACGACTGAGCCCTGGCCATCCGCCCTTGTCCGCGAGGCCTGTTCTCCATCGAGATCCTTTGCCACCAAGGTGTACTGCTATGAACTTTCTCAATCTGCCGGCGAAAAAAATTCCCTATGCCCAGGCCAAGGCTGTAATCCTGCCCATTCCCTGCGGTGGCGCCACCAGGGCGAACCTGGCGGTGAACAAGGGACCGGAGGCCATCCTCCAGGCCTCCCAGGTGCTGTCCACCTATGATGTGGAGACCGACACCGATCTGGGCGAACTCGGCCTGTTGACCGCGGACCCGCTCACCTGCCCGGACGGAGCCCAGGTGGCAGTCGAGGAGGTGTTCAACCAGGCGCAGCAGCACTTCAAGAAGAACAAGTTCGTTGCCGCCATCGGCGGCAGCCACCTCATCAGCCTGGGGCTGGCCCGGGCCGCCGCGGAGCAGCACGACAACCTCAGCGTCCTCCACCTTGGCGCCCACCCGCACATGATCGTGGCCGAAACCCTGGACGAATCCGGAGTCATGGCCAAGATCAAGGAGAAATTCCCGGTCTCGCACATCGGCATCCGCAGCATGACCAGACCGGAGCGGAAAAAGATCCATCTCGACAATCTGGTCTTTGCCCGCGACATCCATCGCGACGGCGTCAATGCCGCCGTGGATGTGATCGAGTACCTGAGCCCCAGGGTCTATGTCGCCATCCACCTCGACGTATTCGACCCGGCCTGCATGCCGGCCGTGGCCAGGCCCGAGCCCGGAGGCCTGGACTGGTACACCCTCAATGCCCTGATCCGCACCGTGGCGCGCGAGAAAACCATTGTCGGCTTCGATGTCACCGGGCTGGTACCACAGCCGCAGAGCGTCGGCTTCCACACCCACCTGCTGGCCGCCAAACTGGTCGGCAAGGCCCTGATCTACAGCCTGCACAACAGCCTCTGAGCCATCCCTACCGGCGCCGTGATCCACCGAGGATTACGGCGCCGTTTTCCGTCGCAGACGTTGTCTCTGGCCAACGTCCTGCTCGTTCAACCTGGTGCTGCCCGGCTCTGCGAAATCGGCCTTCCAGGCCAGGGACACCCATAAAAAAATAGCCGAACCCGGTCATTTCCGGTAATACTCGTGCACCATTGGCAAGCGGCGTTTTGAACCAGCGCCGTTCATGTTTTTCTGTCCTGGCAAGGAAAAACGATACATGAGCAAGGCTGTTGTCGAACTCAATCACGTCTGCAAGACCTTTGACCGCCAAATCGCCCTGGACGACATCTCCCTGCGTGTGGCCGACGGCGAGTTCCTCAGCCTGCTCGGTCCCTCGGGCTGCGGCAAGACCACCCTGCTCCGCCTCATCGGCGGCTTTGAATCCTGTACCAGCGGAACCTTGACCCTGGACGGTCAACCCATGGCCGGGGTGCCGCCGGAACGGCGCGCGGTTAACACCGTATTTCAGAACTACGCCCTGTTCCCGCACATGACGGTCTTTGACAATGTGGCCTTTGGCCTGCGCATGGGGAAGACCTCGGAACAGGGTATCACCCGCGAGGTAGTGCAGGCCCTGGAACTGGTGCAACTCACCGGCATGGAACACCGCCGACCGGCCGAACTCTCCGGCGGCCAGCAGCAGCGGGTCGCCATTGCCCGGGCGATTGTCAACAAGCCGCGGGTGCTGCTCCTCGATGAACCGCTATCTGCCCTCGATCACCGCCTGCGCAAGCAGATGCAGAAGGAACTCAAGCAGTTGCAGCGCACGCTCGGCATCACCTTCATCCTCGTCACCCACGACCAGGACGAGGCCTTTGCCATGTCCGACCGGGTGGTGGTGATGCAGGCCGGGCGGATCGAACAGGTCGGCACGCCCATGGAGATCTACGAGGAACCGGTCAACCTCTACGTGGCCCGTTTTGTCGGCGACATCAATGTGCTGGCGGGCGTCATCCGCGAACAGACTGGCGAGACGAGCTACCGCGCCCTGGTCGAGGGGGCGCGGGTGCTGCTGCAAAGCGCCCGGCCGCTCGTCCCGGGACAACAGGTCCACATCCTGTTGCGGCCTGAGGATTTCCGCCTCGAATTGGAAGAGGACATGGCCCGGTCGCAGGACCTGTCGGCCAAATTTCAGCAGGCGCGGCTGCGGGGCACGGTCCGGCGCATCTTCTACCACGGCGCCACCTACGACGTGGAAGTCAACCTGGACAGCGGCGCCCGGGTGCAGGTGACCGAGTTTTTCGACGAAGACAGCGACAACCTTTATTTCAAGCCCGGCGACCTGGTGGCGCTCGGCTGGCACCAAGGCTGGGAGGTGGTCCTGCCCCATGCGGAATAATGCTCTGTTCCGGCGATTGCTGATCAGCGGCACCTGCCTGTGGGTGGCAATCCTGGCGCTTGTGCCCTACCTGATCCTGCTGGCGGCGAGCTTCCTCGAGCGCGGCACGGACACCCTGGTCCGACCGGGCCTGACCCTGACCAATTACCTGAACCTGCTCGACCCGGCCATCTTCGGCATGGCCATTGACTCCATTCTCCTCGCGGCAGTGGCGGCCCTGCTCTGCCTGCTCGTCGGCTACCCCTTTGCCCATATCCTGGCGCGCGCCTCGGCCAAGGCGCAACCCCTGCTGCTGCTCCTGGTAATGATCCCCTTTTGGACCAACTCGCTCATCCGCACCTATGCCCTGGTGATGATGCTCAAGGCCGACGGCGTGATCAACAGCCTGCTGCTGCGTACCGGCCTGATCGAGCAACCCTTCAATCTGCTGTACACGCCGATGGCGGTATTCATCGGCCTGGTCTACACCCTGCTGCCCTTCATGATCCTGCCCCTGTACGCCTCGCTCAAGGCCATGGATCAGCGCCTGCTCGAGGCCGGGCGCGACCTGGGCGCGGGCAGGCTGCAGAATTTTATCCGCATCACCCTGCCCCTGACCATGCCCGGGATCATCGCCGGCAGCATGCTGGTCTTCCTGCCCTCGCTGGGCTGCTTCTACATCGCCGACATCCTCGGCGGAGCGCGCACCATGCTGCTGGGCAACTACATTCGCGACCAGTTCCTCGTCTTCCGCGACATTCCCATGGGCGCGGCCGCCAGCGTCACCATGACCGTGGTCATGGGGTTAATGTTGCTCTTCTATTATCTGGCCAGTCGCCGTTCCGGTCGGGAGCTGGTGCAATGAGTCGCCTGTTCAAAGGCAGCTACGCCGCTCTGGTATACAGCTTTCTCTATCTGCCGCTGCTGCTGGTGGCCCTGTTCTCCTTCAACAGTTCCAAGTATTCACTGGCCTGGAAGGGCTTCACCCTGGACTGGTACCTCCGGCTGTGGCAGAACACGGCGCTCATGACCGCGGCCGTCAACTCGCTCATCATCGCCGCCTGCGCCGCTACCCTGGCCACCATCCTCGGCACCGTGGCTGCCTTCATCCTGCACCGCTACCGTTTTCCCGGCCGCAAGGTCCTGTTCGGCACTCTGTTTGTGATGATGATGTCGCCCGACATCGTCATTGCCATCTCGCTGTTGCTGCTCTTTCTGGCCCTGCATCTGCCGCTTGGCTTTCCCACCCTGCTCGCGGCCCACACCGTGCTCTGCGTGCCCTTTGTCGCCACCACGGTTTTTTCCCGTTTTCATGGCTTTCAGGCCGACATCGTCGATGCCGCTCGCGATCTCGGCGCCGGCGAATACCAGGTTTTCCGCCGCATCATCCTGCCCATCGCCGCACCGGCCGTGGCCGGCGGCTGGCTGCTCAGCTTCACCCTGTCGCTCGATGACGTCATCATCAGCTTCTTCACCACCGGCCCCGACTTCGAGGTGCTGCCCCTGCGGATCTATTCCATGGTCCGGCTCGGCATCAAACCCGACGTCAACGCCCTGTGCGTGGTCATGATGGCATTCACGATCCTGGCCCTGCTTCTCACCAGAATTTTACTCAAGGAGAAACAATGATGCTCCCGTTGCGCCAAGCCCTGACGACCCTGATGCTGCTCCTTGTTGCCGCCGTGCCCGGTCACGCCGCGGGCAAGGTGCTCAACCTCTATATCTGGTCCGAGTACATCCCCGACGAGGTGATCGCCGCCTTCACCAAGGAAACAGGGATCAAGGTCAAGGTCTCCACCTACGACAGCAACGAGGCTATGTATGCCAAGGTCAAGCTGGTGGGCAAGGGCTACGACCTGGTTGTGCCCTCCTCGGATTATGTCGGCCTGATGCGACGGCAAGGGTTGCTCGCGCCCATCGACGTCAAAAAGATCCCCAACTTCCAGCTGATCGAGACCCGCTTCACCAACCAGTCCTTTGATCCGGGCAACCAGTTCTCGGTGCCTTACATGTGGGGTTCCACCGCGATCGCGGTCAACACAGCCCTGATCCCGGCCGAGTCGGTGCAGTCCATGGCCGACCTGTGGAAACCCGAACTCAAGGGCAAACTGCTGCTGCCCAACGATTCCAGGGAGGTCATGGGCATCGGCCTCAAGGCGCTGGGCTACTCGATCAACGAGACCAACCCGGAGCACCTGCGTCAGGCCTTCGAGAAACTGCAAAGCCTGATTCCGAGTGTGCGCGTCTTTGACAGCGACTCGCCCAAACAGGCCCTGCTTGCGGGCGAGGTGGCCGCCGGCCTGGTGTGGAACGGCGAGGCGTATGTGGCCAACGGCGAGAACGCGGCGATCAGGTATGTGTATCCCAAAGAGGGATTCAGCCTCTGGCTGGACAGTTTCTGCATGCCCAAGGGCGCCAAGAACATCGAGGCGGCCTACGCTTTCCTCGAGTATGTGCTCCGGCCCAAGGTCGCGGCTGCCATCAGCAAGGAGATGGGCTACTCCTCGCCCAACAGCAAGGTATTCGATTTCCTGCCCGCGGAGATGAAGACCAATGCCATCTTCAACCCGCCGGCGTCGGAGGCGACGCGGGGTGAGTTTCTCGACAGCTTGGACGACAAGACCTTGAAAATCTACGAGGGGTATTGGGTGAAGCTGAAGACGGACAAGTAGCAGGAAACTCCGCACACCCTTCCCCGGAAGTTCGCCCCGGTTCGGTCATGGCCAGCCGCGCTTGCCCTCATTGAACCTGGTTTTGCCGAAATAAAAAACCGCCGTTAGCC
>CAZFPV010000084.1:0-928 GCA_964521155.1 uncultured Desulfobulbus sp.
GGTCAGGGAGTCGTCGACGCTGTCCAGTTCCCGCCGCAGTCGATAGACTTCGTAGGCGGAGGCATTGTAGCGGTCAAAGAGCCCGTCCACGGCCGGCGGACAGACGCCCTGGTACCGCTGGCCGCGCAGGCCGGTCTCAAAGGCGTTGTCGAGGCGACAATACTCGGCCAGGCCCTGGGCCCGGCCTTCCATGTACTGGCGATTGTCCGGGGTGATGCCGTACTCGGCGCAGGCCCTGAGGTGCTGGTCGATCCGGCTGGCAGGCTGACCCAACTGGCCGTCGGCCACGCCGAGTCCGTACCAGTCGCCGCGCTGGCACTGCTCGCGACTGAGGGTGGCGCAGCCGGTCAGCATCAGGGTCAGGCAGAGGAAACAAAACGTTTTCATGGAAAATCTCCCTGGATTACTCTCCCGGTTGCGACTGCGCCGGGAGCGGTTACGGGCGAGGGTTCAACCGTCGAGCACGGTGCGGACGCAGCGGGCCAGGTCGGCCATCACCACCGGCTTGTTGAGGAACCCCTCGATGCCGATGGACTTGGACTTGCGGCTGTCGAGCTGCTCGCTGAAGCCGGTGCAGACAATGACCTTGACCTCTGGGCGGATCTTCTTGATCTCCCGGTACAACTGCAGGCCGGTCATCTGCGGCATGGTGAGGTCGGCAATCAGCAGATCGATCCGGTCGGCCAGGTTGCGGAACGCCTCAAGGGCGTCGTAGCTGCTGACGCGCATGGTCACCTTGTAGCCCAGCCGCTCCAGCATGCTGGTGGTGACGTCGGCAATGGATTTCTCGTCGTCCACCAGCAGGATGTGCTCCGTGCCCCGGGGCATGGGTTCCCGCGGCGCGTAGCTCGGCTGGGTCTGGTCAGCGGCCAGTTCTACCACGGGGAAAAAGAGGGTTAAGGTCGTGCCCCTGCCCACCTCGCTCTCC
>CAZFPV010000084.1:938-7870 GCA_964521155.1 uncultured Desulfobulbus sp.
AGCACCACCGCGAGCCCCAGGCCGGTGCCCTTTCCCAGCGGCTTGGTGGTGAAATAGGGATCGAAGATCCGGGCCATGGTCGCCTGGTCCATGCCGTGACCGGTGTCGGCCACGGTCATCCGGAGGTAGGTTCCGGGCGCTATGGAAAAATCGGTGAACTCGCCCAGGCCGAGGGTAACCGGCGCAAGTCGCAGGGTCAGGCGGCCGCCGCCTGCCTCCATGGCATGGCCGGCGTTGGTGATCAGGTTCATGATCACCTGGTGCAACTGGGTTGAGTCAGCCATCACCCGGGGGCAGTCGCCGGGCAGGTCGCAATCGATCTCGATTCCCGCCGGCAGGGTGGGCCGGACCAGCTGCACCACCTCTTCAATCACCTCGGCCAGTGACACCGGGGTGATCTCCTGATCCACCTGTCGACTGAAGGTGAGAATCTGCTTGACCAGGGCCCGCGCCCGTCGCGAGGCGTCGATGATGCCCTGGCAGTGTGCCGACACCGCCTGGTTGCCTTGATTCTCGTCGAGCATCAGCTCGGCCCGGCCCATGATCGGCGCGAGCAGATTGTTGAAGTCATGGGCGATGCCGCCGGCCAGGCTGCCGATGGCCTCCAGCCTCTGCGTCTGGCGCAGTTGCTGTTCGGAGGATTTGTTCTCGTTTTGCAGCCGCACCTGCTCGGTGATGTCAATCACCGTGACAAAGACCTTGCGCCAGCTGGTTTCGAAGCCGGCGGCGACCACCGCCCGCCGCTCAACGGTCAGCGGCGTCCCGTCCAGGGTGCGATTCTCAAGGATGACCTCCGACCGGCCCTCCTTGAAGAGATTGATCAGCTCGGCCTTGAAGAACAGGTTCTGGTCGACGGGAAGGATCGCACTCAGGCTGGCCAGTTGGCCGGCCTCGGCCGCCTCGTACAGGGTCAGGGTCGCCCGGTTGAGATCGACGATCCGCACCGTGGCCAGGCAGAACTCGAGATCCTCGGGGTGGTCGGCGAAATAACGGTCCAGGCTGGTCACGCCCTGGCCTGCCAACCGGTCGAGGAAGGCCTTGGCCTCGCTCATGTTTTGCTCGAGCAGGGGCAGGGGCGAGTGCTCAAAGAGCAGGCGGTACCTGGCCTCGGTTTCCTCCAGCTCCTTTGATTTGCTGGTGATGATCGATTTCTTGCGCTGATTGAGCAGTACCAGGGTCAGCAGGAGCAGGCCGACCACGGCGAGGCCGAGAATGGTGAACAGGTCCGGGGTGATCGGCAGCAGCGAGGAGGCATCCCTCGCCCGTTCGGAGGCCAGGGCCGGCATGGTTGTGAGCAGGACGCAAACAGCAGTTCCGGCCAGGAGCGGGACAGGGCCTCTCCGGCCTGGCGGCAGAAAGGTGGTGGAGGTGTCAATTGGCATGGTCCATTGTAGGATGCACCGTTCCGGCTTGTCAAAAGGAAATTCAGCCGAACCGGTACGGTGGGCCCGGCGGTTTGGCGGCACGGGGGTGGATCCGCGCGAACCGGACTGTCCCATAGGGGCGGCGCGTCAGTGTATCCCGACCGCGGTGAATTGACTGGACAACTACCGGGAATGTCAATACTATAGGATTTATTACCAACGGTTTTGCGCCAGGTTCAGGCCCGGCGCGGGACCTTCAGCCTCCCCTCAGCCAGGAGCGACCATGGCCCCCTTTGCCTACGAAGCGAAAGAACTGTACCAGTGGCTTGTCGATCAGGAGGACATCGTCGTGGTCGATGTCCGCAACGACAAGGATTTCGGCAGGTTTCACCTCGAGAGCCCCTATCCCTTTGTCATGCTCAATGTCTCCTACTACGATTTCATGGAGATCGAGGAGGAGTCGGTGGCCCGCATCCCCCGCGACCGCAGAATCCGCATCGTCTGCGCCAAGGAGGGGTCGGCAAAATATGTGGCCGAGATCCTTGAGAAGCACGGGTTTGCCGATGTCGGCTACCTGGCCGGCGGCATCAAGACCTGGGGCAATCTGCTCGTGCCCAGGCTGGTGGCCGCGGAAAAGGACGTTGAACTCTACCAGTTTATCCGCCCCGGCAAGGCCTCGTGCAGCTACGGCTTGATCTCGGGCAAGGAGATGATGCTGTTTGACCCCTCGCGCAACCTGGATTTTTATCTTGGCTTTGCCGGGGACAAGGGCTGCATTATCACCAAGACTTTCGAGACCCACCTCCAGGCCGATTACATCGCCGGCAGCCGCGACATCTCGCGCCGCACCGGGGCCGTTTTTTACGCCAACGACGGCGACTTCAAGACCTCGAAGAATCCCTACACCCCGCTCAAGGACGGCGAGATCCACCGCTTCAGCCTGGGCGGCCCCAGGGTGCGGGTACTGTTCACCCCGGGCCACACCCCCGGTTCGACGTCGTATATCATCGATGAGCGCTTCATCATCTCCGGCGACATGATGTTCATCAACTCGGTAGGACGGCCCGACCTGGGCGGGAAGGCGGAAGAGTGGGCCGGCAGCCTCTTTGATTCGATCCAGCTGGTGAAACGGCTTGACCCCTCGGTGATGGTGCTGCCCGGCCATTACATGGACTGGGCCGAGGCCACCGACGACCTCCTCTTCATCTGCACCCTGGGCGAGGTGCTGGAGCGCAACCGCCACATCTATAACATTGGCACCCTGGCCGCCTTCTTCGAGTTCATCAAGGCCAACATGCGGCCCCAGCCCGAGGAATACGCCGTCATCCGCCTGGTCAACGCCAATCTGCGGGAAGAGGAGGAGGACAGGCAGGAGGAACTCGATCTCGGCAAGAACGAGTGCGCCGCCTCGGCCTACGCCAAAAAGCAGGCGGAGGGGAGCGCCTGAAGCAGTCGGTTCCCTGATTGTTTCCCCCCGCTCGAACAACAAAGGGTGCGCTGTGCGCACCCTTTTGTTTTGGCAGCCCCTCTGTTTGCAGGAGCGGGTTGTGCCGTCTCTTCTTCAGCCTTGCACCGGTTTGATACCGCAGCTCAATCCTCGCACTCTCCCTGAGCGTGGATTTCTTATAAGGAGCCAGGCTGTTACCGGTTGCTCTCGTTATCCCAGGTCAGGTACAGCGGATTGGTCCAGGACTGGCCGGAAACCGCCTCGTTGCAGAGTTCCTCAAGCTGGGCCACCACCGCCTCCAGGGACGAGTTGTCCTCGGGGGGCGGTCCCTGGGCGAGTCCCTGGGAAAATCTGGGGTTCTGCATCCGCGACAACTCCGACTGGTCCTCGATCTGGTCTATGGCCATGTGAATAACCACCGGGATGTACTCTTCCGCCCGGGGGGCCTGCTGCTTCAACTCCGGCATGGCGCGCAGGCGATGGATCATGACCTCCCCGGTCACATGCAGGCAATGGCTCTCCATGGCCTTGCT
The DNA here is from genome assembly GCA_964521155.1 of uncultured Desulfobulbus sp. Classification (GTDB taxonomy): domain Bacteria; phylum Desulfobacterota; class Desulfobulbia; order Desulfobulbales; family Desulfobulbaceae; genus Desulfobulbus. The sequence goes on from CAZFPV010000084.1 coordinate 4,283, forward strand.
GAAGCCCGCTTCCATGGTCTGCGAGCTGATGATCAGGGCGTATTGCCGCATCATCGGCCGGTTTCTAGTGCGGATGATGGTGACGATAATCTGATAGAGCAGGCGCAGGTACGAGTTGATCACCCGGTCATCCATGTCGTGCAGGGACGACGCTAGGTGCAGGCCTGCAGCCTCCCGGGCCGTTTTCCGCAGTTGCACCGCAATCTCATCAACAGCCTGGTCGCGCTGACGCTCAAGCATGTCGCCGATCAGTTGATGGAGCACCAGATAGGGTCGATCAGGCGCCTTGCGCAGCATGGCCTCGTTCCAGGTTTGCCAGAGCTCGGGATTGCGCTGCATGTTCTCGATGAGAAACACCAGCCGCCGGGTGATGGTTTTGCGCGGATTGGGCGTCCATTCGAGCAGGCGGTGGGTCCTGGAACTGTCCGCGACCAGTTGCTTGTCCACGTAGTCGAGCATCCAGAACTGCTCAAAGGCCTCCTTGCCCTGCAGCCGCCGCAGCAATCGCCTCGCCAGGATCATGGGCGCAAGCAGCGGGCGGGGAACAAACAGGGGGTTGGATGGTTCGGAGTAGTAATGGTGGGCAGCGATCTGAAACAGCTCAAGATGGGAGGTCGTACCGTCCGGACCGGCGTTGAGAATGACGTGATTGTCCAGCTGGTCGCTCTTGTCGATGACCTGGAGAAAGAAATGGACGAGATCGTGGACGTGGATGTAGGGGATGGCGGTCAGGCCACGGCCGGCAATAATCCGTGATTCCAGCGCCTTGCCCGAGAGCCAGGTGTTGAGCAGGGTGTAGAGGGGCGGGTACTCGCACCAGTCGCTGAACACCGCCGCGATCCTGGCCACGGCGCAGGGGAAATACTGGGCGTATTCGCGGATCATTTCTTCCCCGGCCCGCTTGCTCCGGGCATAGGGCAGGTCGGCATCGGGTGGGCTCAGTTCGCTGACTGGCGCGTCAAACGAACAGGCGGCCTGGGAACTGGCAAAGATGAACCGCTTGATCTCCAGTTCCCTGGCCAGCTCAAGCATGTTCTTGGTTCCCGCGACATTGGTCCGGGAATAATTGGGATGGTCCCTGTTGGTGAAATCGTAATACCCGGCCAGATGGAGGATATACTCCGCGCCGCCGTGATCCTTGACCCGCTGGGCGAGATCCTTGAGATTGGGCCAGTCGGCAATATCGACCTGGGTCCAGCGCAGATTGTCGTTGGCCTGCACCCCGGCTTCTTCCATGCTCCGCCTGCCCACGCAGAACAGGCGGAAGTTGTCCGCGGCCGCCTTGATGAAATTGCGGCCGACAAAACCGGAAGCTCCAGTCAGGATCAGTCCAGGCAAGCGATAATCCATGCGTGCACCTCATTGGCCCGACCGTTCTCAAGGAGAGTAAAAATTATTAACCATTCATGCCTAGGTTATTTTTAGTGGTTGGCAGGGGTAATGTCAACTACGAATCCTGTGATTTTCCCTGTGCTGCAACGGTATTCGTGGAGAACGCTGTGGTCCTTCGGCTGGGCTGGAATAGGGGACGGGCCTATTTGGGGTGATCACAAAGTCGGCCTAGTGACGCTGGAGCGTCTCGGATGCGTTCCCACGCTGGAGCGTGGGAACGATCAAAATCTACGCGTTCAAAACGAGAGCAACTGGTGTTTGTACGAATCTTCGCGCGGATCATTTCGAACACGGGTTTAGATATCGACATCATTCATCAGTGCCGCCTCGACATCTTGCGGAGTCTCTTGAAATAGTTTTTCGAATTCTGCGGGACCAAAAACCGGAGCTGATCTCAATTTCTCCTTTGCTTCTCGGCTGGATAGGTCGGATTCGATAAAGCGACCGTCAAGCTTACGGAGATGCGCATAACATCCAATGTCAATGGCATAGGCCTGATAGGTTCCAGTTTGGGACTTGTGAGTAATTGCAGTGCCAGCGTTGTGTATTATCCGATAATCTAGAAGGCGGTTTACCAAATCTCGAAATTCATCTCGCTGTTGAAGAGCCTGCTCGGAAATGACGAAGACATTGGATTTCTTTGATAAGCAGAATGCGCGAAGTGCATAAATGCCGCGCATAAGAACGTCTTGCTCCCCTCCCTCTGAATCTTGCTTCAATTCTTCTATGCGTCGTTCAAAATTGGATCGACTCATGACCCGTACTTCATCTTTTCCAATTCGGTCGCCACCGTTTAAACGGACTGAACTAAGAACCTCAAGGAACAAGGACAGAGTGTCCCGCGGAACACCACCTCCTGCCATAACTAATCGGTCAAAACCCTCTCCCTTGAAGAGTCCGTCAATCTGATCTTTCTGGAGTCCTACCAACTTTCCGAACTCATGAAATATTCGTCGATTCTGGTCCCTCGTTCGAGCAAAGTCTGCAAATGTATAGTCAATATTGATAGGCTGGTAGTCGTGGCGTTCCTGTGCACCTATGGGTTGTCCATCACGGTCGATGTACAGCGAAGAAGCATGTCGAAGCGTGGCAACCTTGAAGTACAGGGGGACGTCTTTACAGAGCCGGTGGATGTAGTCGATAACATAGGGCTGATCTGTCTTCTTTAGGTGATAAAAATCGTCTATTTGCAGAAAAACCGCCTTCACAGAATTGGACACCTCAAAAAATTCTCGCACTTGCTCTTTGAGGCGCGGCAGCCACATATCCAATTCCCGAAGTTTGTCACTGCGAACCTTGAAGCTCCGCTCAGTTTCAGTCTTGGACTTAACTCCAATTGTTCCTCCGACCTTAGCTGACACCTCCTTGGTCGAGGCGCCTAGCGAAGCCTCCAAAGACGTTTTTTCTTCCGCACTAGTCGTGTTGCGAACAGATTCTTCAAGAGAATCTGCGGAAATCCGAAGGGTTGAGAGTTCGTCTCGAATTTGTTTTACCAGATTACGTGATTGCTTTTTTCGTCCAAACCAGCCGTTGAGGTGTCGTTCAAGCTCGCGAAAAAGTGCATCGAGAATCTCAATCAGTACATTCGGAAAGGAGTGTCGCTTAAAGTCTTCACAGTTAAGATAGACGGTTCGGATCGATTGTTTAAGTGACCGACTTGAGTGATGCAGTAGTAGAGTCTTGCCGCATCCTCGCCGCGCAAAGATCGCATGGTTTTGTCTCGCGCATACATCGCCAAGGATATTGGCAGCATCAATGTATGGGACGGCCTCTGAACTGTCGCGTTGTATGCGTAGACTTTCAGTGATTTTTTGGCGAAGGGCGATGTGTATTTTGTCATCGGTACTCATTGAATCATTTTTCATGAGAAATGAACCTTGATATCTCTAAGTGCTTGTTGGACGAAAATAACGCCTTCATCCCCCCCATCACGAACACTTAGAGTACCCGCAATCGCGGCAGACCTCGCATCCTTCCTCGAACACCAGCTGGCCCTGGCATTCCGGGCAGACCGAGGCGAACCCGTACTGGGTGGCGGCCATGAACGACTTGAGCAGCTTGCCCAGTTGGGCGGGCAGGTCGAGCATGTGGCCGCTGGAGCGGTCGAGTTGCTTGATGATCTCGTCCATGGGGATCTGGTAGCGCAGGGCCAGCGACACCAGCCGGCAGGTGGTGGTCCACATGGTGGACTTGTCC
>CAZFPV010000085.1:0-7759 GCA_964521155.1 uncultured Desulfobulbus sp.
TGGTTTGGGGATCCCCTCTCGAATGGCGTAACGAGGATGAACGGCGCCAGGGTGGCAGTGGACGCTCAATTTCCTTGCCTGCCGGAGGATGTGGGCAATCCCGCCGCTGTGGTCGCTGTGGCCATGGCTGAGGACAAGGTGATCGCTTGCTGCCAAATCAATACCCAGAACTTGGGCATTGGTCAGGACGACATCGTCGGGGCCGGTGTCAAAGAGGATGTGCCTGCCGTCATGCTCGATCCACAGGGCCAAGCCATGGGCAGTTTGCAGCCCTATGGGGGCGACATTGTCAACCAGGATGGTGATATTTGGATGAGAGGAGATCACAGGCGCTCCCGGCGCATGAATTTCGCCTCAGCACTGGTCATCAGTTGTCCGGCACAATGTACGTTCGCGCGGAGTTGAAAGAGGGGGGGACAGGAAAAGACTAGCCAGGCCCGGACGACAAGAGGAATATTGCAGGCGATCGGTCGGCGAAAACGGATGCGGAGTTCGCCGGTGACCGCTTCGATGCCGAGCGCAAAAAGACAATGGGTCATGGCCGCGTCCAAGAGTGCGGAGATGACACCACCGTGGACGAGATTCTCATACCCCTGAAACTCCTGACCGGCGACGAGAGTCGTCCTTACGCCGCCTCCCTCATCCGGTTCGAAAACAAGGGGCCAGGAACGGGGATGCAGCGCTCCGCAGAGCAGGCATCCGTCATGGCCGTTGCTTGCCTGCTCGCCTTGTCCTAAAGCGCCTGTGCAGAGGCCGGGAGATGCGGGCGTCGCCCGTTCAGACCGCATGCTGATGCTCTCCCGCGGCGAGGCGCGCTTCGACGGATGCGACGATATCCGTCATGATGGCCGCAGTCGACGAGGCGGCGTAATGCTGCACAAAGGCCTGTCCGTTGTCGCCGGACTCGGCGACCTGAGGATCCAGTGGTAAGCAACCGAGAAAGGAAACCTCCATGTCGCGTGCGATCGAATCGCTCCCGCCGATTGGCAAAATGCGGGTGATTGCGCCGCATTCTGGACAGACAAAGCCGTTCATGTTTTCCACTACTCCGATGATCGGAACCCCCATGCGGCGACAGAAGGTGATCGAACGGCGAACATCGACGGCAGCGACCTTCTGGGGCGTGGTCACAATCACGGCACCATCGAGAGCGCCAATCAGTTTGCACACCGAGAGCGGTTCATCGCCTGTACCTGGAGGCGAATCGATAATCAGATAATCGAGATCTCCCCAGCAGACATCCTGGAGAAACTGCCTGATGGCGTTCATCTTCATAGGTCCACGCCAAATGACCGCATCGTCCTTGCCTCTGAGGGTGAAACCCAGCGACATTACCTTAAGGCCGTTCATATCAACCGGCAGCATGCCTTCCGGTCCAGCCTCGATGCGGGCATTCTCCAGGCCGAGCATGGTGGGGATACTCGGGCCGTGAACATCGACATCGAGCAGGCCGACCTTTTTTCCTTCCAAGAGCAGCCCCATGGCCAGGTTGACAGCCACCGTGCTCTTGCCGACCCCGCCTTTGCCAGAGAGGACGACTATTTTCCGTTGTATCCTGCAGAGTCGGGAATGAAGCTTCTGCCGCGCGAGGAAATCCTTCTCGTTCTCGCCCTCGTTGCGATGGGCGGCCAGACATTGTCGGGTGCAGGCATCACAGGGCGTTCGCGTCGCCGATTGACTAGTGGCCCCGCGAGCAGCGTGTGCCATGAGCATCGTATCCTCCTTCATATGCTTGAGAGCGAACGGACAGCGACGATAGTTGCGATGCCCGCGGAGATGAGGGGTATTTCCAGCAGAAGGTTGGCCGGTCCGCCCGATGCGCGCCGCCCTGGGACAAGATCGGCAAGAGCGATGTAAATGAAACTTGCCGCCGACATTGCGAGGAGAAAGGGTACGAATGATTCGATGGACGGCAGCAGGAACACGGTGAGCACAGCCCCGGGCAACGCGGCCAGGCTTGAAAGTGCGTTCCAGAACAATGCCCGTGAACGAGGAAAGCCGCTTTCGAGGAGAATGGCGAAATCGCCGACTTCCTGGGGCACTTCATGTGCGATCACGGCCAGGGCTGTCGCAATACCAAGTGGGACCGAACCGGCAAAGGCGACCGCGATGGCAACGCCATCGACAACGTTGTGAAACGAATCGCCGATGAGAATCAATACCCCGGCCCGCGAATGCACTTCGCAGGGTACTTCGTGGCAGTGCCGCCAAAGCGCAATTTTCTCGAACACATAAAAGAGAATGATGCCAAAGAGCACGGTCGCGAGCACTGTTCTCGAATCCTGCCGGCTTAAGGCATGGGGAATCATGCCCAAAAAGGCCGCGCCAAGCAGGGTGCCGATGGCGAAAGGAAGGAGAAGGTTGGTGACCTTCCGCATTTGCTTCTCCCTCAATAGAAAAAGGAGTGCGGCGCCTGCCACCGAGAAAATCGAACCCAGCAGGGTGAAGAGGACGACCAAGAGGAGATTCATGGTGTTGTATCTCCTCGGTCGACATGTCGTCGCTGGAAGAATGTCTGGCCGTTGTGCATAATTTGCACCAGATCACCACTATGGAGAAGGCGTTCAATCACTCCCCAGGTGGCGCCGGCCCGATTAAGCATGGACCTAATCGCTTCCTCCCGCATCGGATGAACAGCAAGAATTCCCAGCAGGTCGAGATCGACGTTGTCGGTGATGCCGAATTCGTCTCCCTCGCTGCCGGTCAGTGTCTCGATCGGCCCGAATCCGGCAGCCAGGTAGTGGTGCATCAGAGTGAAAGTCTCCTCGTCTGGACCATTCACAGTTGATTCCGCCGGGGGACGGGTGGGAATGCCCAAATATGCTCGTTGCGGCCGCAGGTCCTGAAGAAAAGCTGATATCTGCAGCATGCAGCGCTTGGAGTCGTTGATCCCGGCAACGAGCATGGTTTCAGTGACAAGCGTGCCGGTAAAGGTTGTTCGGAAAGTTCGTATTCCCTCGAGTACGGCATCGAGTCGCAAGGTGGGATGAGGCCGGTTGATTCGCCGCCAGGTCGGTTCATCGAGGGCATCGATCTTCAGTGAAACCCAGTCGGCCTGATTCAGTTCGGCCCGCACCTCTTCGCGCCCGAGGAGCGAACTATTGCTGATCACCGCCACAGGCAGGCCAAGAGAACGAAGCAGACAGATAAGCTTACCAAGACTGCCATCGAGGGTCGGTTCGCCATCGGGCACAATACTCAGGTAATCGACGCTTTCGCCTTTTTGTGAGAGCAGCGTTAGACGACGATCAACCTCCCAGAAGATATCCATGGGATCGTAGAACGTCTGGCGATTCACCTCTGGCCGAGCAATATTTCCCACCTGGCAATAGACGCATGAATAGGTGCAATGCTTGGCTGGGATGGTGTTGACGCCAAGACTTTTCCCTAGGCGTCTGGAGGGCACAGGCCCGAAAGCATATCCGGAAGAGGCGCTGTCCATGCTGGTTTGCCTCCAAACGAACCGTTGTCTGGAATAATCAGGCACGCGACCAGGCGCCTTCGGTTGCCGCGCCGACTGCGGGTCATGCCACTTGCGTCCTCGTTCAATCGCCGCCATTCATTTCGGGCAGATGCCAGCAAATAAAAAGCGCCTGCACAGACTCCTCGAGGCAATCTGTGCATCCTCGAGAGATCTGCGCGCTAAGAGGCCGCTTACGGCCGCTTCAACTCGTTACGGCTTGTCGCTACTCGATGCTATCTCGGCCAGGCGTTTATCAATGTTGTCCAGTGCACCTTTCAGGGACCGAGCCTTATTTTCCAGCACCTGTTTTTCTCTCTCAAGATTAATCGACGGCTGTGGTACGACATTACCGGAAGCATTCCATTGCGTCTGACCGGCAGTAAAGCACCGGTTGCGCCGACCGCGGCAGTCTCCCCAGGCGCCTGATCCACTCCCGTTGCGAGCGAACCGCCCGCCGAATCCTCGCCCCGGCATGACATCGCCGCTTGCGGAGGCATTGATGGCAACGCCAGCGCAATATCCTCTACCCCATCCGGTCATGGCGCCTGCTCCTTGTGGTCCTGTTCCGTCTCCGCGTGGCATGATTTGACCTCCTTCCTTAAGGTTAATACATGGTAGCCCCTCTACGCTGATTGCCGGGGTAGGCAATGCTACGGTCCATCGGCAAGAATCGCGATCCAAGGGGATCAATTCACGGCATTCATGCCATGACCTCTGCCATTGTATAGCAAAGACAGTGCCAAGCTCATCTTAACCTCAAGAATGAACACATCCTGTTGGAATAGCAGCGTCTTTTTTTCTACAACCAACAGCTTTGCAAAGAGCAATAGTCGCAAAAATGCAACCCGATGGTCGCATTAGTATCGCGCCATTGCGACCGTACGGCAAGCGTTGTCCCAGAATGACTGGGCATGGAGTAGGGAACAGGCTCATGGCTAGATTGGGCGCCATGCATGGACGAGCGGAGCACGTTGCCGTGATAGGACGCAGCAGCAATGGAGCATGAAAAGCGTGCCAATTCGATGAAAGAACCGGCATTAGGACGGGGGCACTTATGCAGACTCACAGGTCTGGGTGATCGCGGGTCAGCTTTGGGCCTTGAAGCGGTAGCCGACGCCGGATTCGGTGAGGATGTAGCAGGGACGGGAGGGATCGCGCTCCAGCTTGTGGCGCAGGTTGCTGATGTTCACCCGCAGCACGTGCGGCTGCTCCACGTAGGCCGCACCCCAGATCTGCTTGAGGATCTGGCGGTGGGTCAGGACCTTGCCGGCATTGGCGGCCAGCAGGCGAAGCAGATCGTATTCCGTGGGGGTGAGCGAAAGCGCCCGGCCGGCCAGGGTGACCAGACGACGGGCCAGATCGATCTTAAGCTCATCGATCCGGATGATTGGTTCCTCCACCTGCTGCAGGGTCCGGCGCAGCATCACCCGGATGCGGGCCAGCAGTTCACCGATCCCGAACGGTTTGGTCAGGTAATCGTCGGCGCCGGCGTCCAGAGCACGCACCTTGTCATCTTCCCGCTCGCGGACCGAGAGCACGATGATCGGCGCCTGCGACCACTGCCGGATCCGGGCGATCACCTCCACCCCGTCCAGGTCGGGCAATCCCAAATCAAGCAGAATTACCTCTGGCCGGGCCGTCACCGCCGCCGCCAGGGCGGCATGCCCGGTTTCGGCCTGCACCACCTGGAATTCGGTCTCCGGCAGAGCCGCCTTGAGGAAGCGTTGGATCGCCGGCTCGTCGTCGACCACCAGAATACGGGGAAGGGTCGTGTCCTTGCTCATCGGTGTTTCCGGTTAGAGGGGCAGGTTGCAGACCACGCGCAGGCCGCCGCCGGGTCGGTTTTCAGCCCGGATCGTGCCGCCGTGGGCCTCGACGATGCCCTTGCAGATGGAAAGCCCCAGTCCAGTGCCGCGCACCCCTTCGGGCACGGGCAGGCGGTGGAATTTTTCGAACACCCGGTCAAGTTCCGCCTCGGCAATGCCAGGGCCGTGATCAAGAACCTCCAGGACCAGGGTTTGGGCCTCGATGCGGGCTTCCACGGCGATCGGGCCGTCCGCCGGGGTGTACTTGACAGCGTTTTCCAGCAGGTTGACCAGCACCTGGTTCATCAGCACCATGTCCATGCCGACCAGATCCAGATTCTCGGCCAGTTGCACCTCCACCAACCTCCCCTGCAACTGCCGATCGAGCGCAGCCAGGGCGCAGCCGATCAGATCCTGGACATCGCAGGGTTCTTTGTGAAGATGCAATTCACCCGCCTCCAGCCGGGTCATGTCGAGCAGGTTGCCGACAAACCGGTTCAGTCGTTCGGCCTCGTCCCAGGCCCCGCTGAGCAGGGCTTTCCGGTTGGCCTCGGGCAACCGCACGGTCTCGTCCCCCAGACTGCTGAGCGCCCCGATGATCGATACCAGCGGGGTGCGCAGATCATGGGAGATGGAATTGAGCAGGGCCCGCTCCAACCGTTCCCGGGCCTGTAGCACATGGGCCTGCTCTGCCTGCTCAGCCAGATGGACGCGTTCCAGGGCCAGGGAGAGCTGGGTGACAAAGGCGTCGAGCAGGCGGCGATGCGCATGCGACACATACTCCGAGGCCTGATTCAGCCTGATTCCCAGCACGCCAAAGACCTGGTGCACTGTATGCAACGGCAGATAGAGCAGCGCTGCCGCGCCATGGGTCCCGGTCCCCTGCCCTGCCGGTCGCAGGTTGCGCAGCACCCATCCGGCCACCTCCAGTTCGCTGGCCGAAAGCGTCAGGCCCTCGCTTGCGGCCGCAACCTGCAGATGCCCCTCCTGTGGCGTCAGGATGGCCATACCGGCCTGCATGGACTCGCTGACATGCTTGACCGCCGCCTCCAGAATCGCTTCCCGGCCCGCTGCTGCGGCCAGATCCCGACTCAGGTAATAGAGGCTTTCGGTCTGCAGTTCCCGCTGCCGCAAGGCCTCGGCCCGATCCCTGGCCTTGGCCACCAGGGTGCTGATGACCAGACCTACGATGAACAGGCCGAGAAAGGTGAACAGGTATTCGGTGTCCGCCACAGTGAAACTCCACCGGGGCGTGATGAAGAAAAAATCAAAGGCCAGCACTCCTAGGGCAGCGGTCAGCATCGCCGGCCTGCGGCCGAACCGGACCGCCGCCAGGACCACGGCCAGCAGATAGACCATGACCAGGTTGATGGGCGCAAGATGCGGCCGCACCAGAAACGAGAGGCCTGTGGCCACGGCCACCAGGCCCAGGCTGACCAGGTATCCCGACCAGGAGCCCAGCCGGCGCGGCCGCAGCCATGGTGTTCCGCCCGAAGACTCTTTCTTGAAACTGACCACGTGGACGTGGATGGCGTCGCTCAGACGGATGATCTGATCAACAATGGGCGGATGGAGCAGTTCGCGCCAGCGGCTGGTGGTCGGTTTGCCGACCACGATCCTGGTGACGTTGTGGCGCTTGGCGTAGTCGACGATCGCTCTCGGCGCCGATGCGGCGGTCAGCGTGGCTACCTGGGCGCCAAGGCTTTCGGCCAGACGCAGGTCGTGCCAGACGCGCTCCCGATTTTCCTGCTGCTCCCGGGCCAGGCTCGGGGTCTCGACATACACGGTGAACCAGGGGGCCTTGAGTTCATCGGCAAGACGGCGGGTAGTGCGAATCAATTGCTCGCTGAACGGGCTGCCGCTGGCGCAGACCAGCAGCCGCTCGGTGGCCGGCCAGGGTCCAGCGATGGCGCGGGCCTGCATATAGGTCCGCATCTCATCGTCAACGCGGGCCGCGGTCAGGCGCAGGGCCAGTTCGCGCAGGGCGATCAGGTTGCCCGGCCGGAACAGCTGCTGCGCCATCCACTGGCTGTGCTCGGTAAAAACGATCCTGCCCTGCCGCTGGCGCTCGATCAGGGTCTCCGGCGGGATGTCCACCAGCATGATCGCCGCGGCCCGGTCAAACAGGCTGTCAGGAACAGTCTCCCGCACCCGAATGCCGGTGATCTGCCGGACCACGTCGTTGAGGCTCTCGACATGGTGGACATTGACCGTGGTGTAGACGTCGATGCCTGTGGCCACAATCTCCTCGACCTCCTGCCAGCGCCGGTCATGCCGGCTGCCCGGCCCCACGGTCCGGGCCAGATCGTCGACCAGGACCAGCCCTGGCCTGCGGATCAGAACCGCATCGACGTCGAGTTGCGGGCTTGTGTCAACGCCCGATTCGACCGCTCGCGTTGGCAGCGTTTCCAGGCCGTCCTGCAGCGCCCTGGTTTCTTCCTGGCCATGGCATTCGATCAGGCCAGCTACAACGTCGCGGCCCGCCAACTGC
>CAZFPV010000086.1:0-7704 GCA_964521155.1 uncultured Desulfobulbus sp.
TATCGAGGCCGAGGCGACAATGACGTTGCTGATGGGGGTTATCTCCGGCCTGCGCACCATCCGCACCGAGGCCGAGGTCCATCCGAGCGCCCGCATCGAGGCCCTGCTGATTTGTCCCGATGCGGCCAAGCGTCAAATCCTGGCTGACTATACCGCCGGCATCCAGGCAATGGTCCGGGCCACCCTGACCATCGACGCGGCAGGGCAGGTACCCGATGACGCCGGTCACGCCCTGGTGCAGGACGTGGAACTGGTGGTGCCGCTGAAGGGTCTGATCGACGTTGCGGGCGAGTTGGAGAAACTCGGCCGCGAGCAGGTTAAGCTTGAAAAGGAGTTGGCGCGGATTGTCGCCAAGCTTGGCAACGAACAGTTCATGGGCAACGCGCCGGCGGCGGTGGTGGCCAAGGAGCGGGACAAGGAGGCCGAGATCCGCGCCCGGCTGGCCAAGACCATCGAATCCACTGAACGCCTGAGCAAACTACGCTGATATGGATGACTTTCTCCTCGACCCCATTCTTCGCGCCTTCCTGGTCGAGGATCTGGAACACGGCGACCTGACCACCGAATCGATCTTCACGTTGCAGGACCGGGCCAGGGCCGCGTTCATCGCCCGCCACCCGATGGTGGTGGTCGGGATGGAGCGCGTGGCCGCGCGGGTGTTTCGCCTGCTCGACCCTGGCATCGTCTGTACCGGCGCCATGGCCGACGGCGCCTCAGTCGAAGCCGGGGCCGAACTGCTGCGGCTGGAAGGCGCCACCCGGACCCTGCTGCGGGGCGAGCGGGTGGCGCTCAATCTGGTGCAGCGGCTCTGCGGCGTCGCCACCCTGACCGCCGCCTTCGCCGACCGGGTCAAAGGAACCACGGCGCGCATCGTCGATACCCGCAAGACCACGCCGGGTCTGCGGCTGCTCGAGAAATACGCGGTCCGAGCCAGCGGCGGCCACAATCACCGCTACTCCTTGAGCGACGGCGTGCTCATCAAGGACAACCACATCGCCGCCTGCGGCTCGATCACCGAGGCGGTGCGGCGGGTGCGGCTGCGCGCGCCGCACACCATCGCCATCGAGGTCGAGACCGACACCCTGGCCCAGGTGGAGGAATGCCTGGCCTGCAGCGTGGGCGTGATCATGCTCGACAACATGGATCTGGCGACCATGCGCCGGGCAGTGGCGCTGATTGGCGGCCGGGCCCTGGTCGAGGCCTCGGGAGGGGTCAATCTGGATACGGTGCGGGGGATTGCCGAAACCGGGGTGGACATCATCTCAGTGGGGGCGCTGACCCACAGCGCCCGCGCCTGCGACATCGGCATGGACTGGCGCAGCTAAGGAGCGTTGCTGGGCAGGGGAGGAGCAGGGTATGGACAAGCGTCTCTTTGTCGCCATCGATCCGCCGGAGACCATCCGGCAGCAGCTGGCCGCGCTCTGTTGCGGCCTGCCCGACGCCCGCTGGACCGAGCCGGTACAACTGCATCTCACCCTGGTCTTCATCGGCGAGGTCAGTGGCGCCACCTTCCTCGACATCCGCGAGGCTTTGGACGAGATCACGGCCCAGCCCTTCGACTTGCGGTGCAAGGGGGTCGGCTTCTTTCCGCCCCGGGGCCTGCCGCGGGTGGTTTGGACCGGGATTGAGCGCAGCGAGCCGTTGATGCTGCTACAGCGCAAAATCGCCACCCGGCTGTTCCAACTGGGCGTGGAGATGGAGAATCGCAAGTTCAGCCCGCATATCACCCTGGCTCGGCTGCGCGAGACGCCGCCGGCCAAGGTCGGTCGCTACCTCGAGGCACATGGCCTGTTTGCGAGCGATCCCTTCCCGGTAGACCGGTTTCTACTCTACGCAAGCGTCCTTGGCCGCAAGGGCGCCACACATGCGGTGGAGCGGGAGTACCGGCTAAACGGAAGCAAGCCCGGGGCATAAAAAAAGCGATCACCGGAAAACCGGTGATCGCTGGATCGACTGGAGGCGACGAGCGGATTTGAACCGCTGAATAATGGTTTTGCAGACCATTGCCTTACCACTTGGCTACGTCGCCCCCCAAAGGTGGGGGCAGATATACCATAGATTTTTTTTTTGACAAGGGGAAATCCAAACCATGGGAACCACGCTGGCAGCCCTTATTCAGGACCATGAGGAGGGGCTGCACGAGCTGCAGGAACGGATCGGCTACCGCTTCCGCGACCTGCGGCTGCTGCAGCTCTCTCTCATCCACAGCTCGTTTGCCTTCGAGCGGCTGGACGACGGCCGCCATAACGAGACCCAGGAGTTTCTCGGTGATGCGGTCCTCGATCTCACCGTGGGCTATATTTTATTTGCCCGTTTTCCCGAGTTGCGCGAGGGCAAGCTGACCCGCATCCGCTCCGCCCTGGTAAACGAGAACGGCCTGGCCGACCGGGCTCGAGAGATCGACCTGGGGCGGCACCTGCTGCTCGGCCGGGGCGAGAATGCCTCGCATGGCCGCGACAAGCCTTCCATCCTCAGCTGCGCCTACGAGGCCCTGGTCGGGGCCCTGTTTCTCGACGGCGGCTATGACGAGGCGCTAGCCTTTGTCCGCCGCTTCTTCGAACCGCACATCGAGAGCCATCAGGAACTGTTGCTCAGCGCCGACGCCAAGAGCTCGCTGCAGGAACTGCTGCAGGAGCGGTTCAACGAAGGCCCGGCGTATGTGCTCGTTGACGAGGAAGGCCCGGCCCACGCCCGGCTGTTCTCCGTTACGGTGCGGTTTCAGGATGAGGAACTGGGGACCGGCAAGGCCTCGAGCAAGAAGGAGGCTGAGCAACTGGCCGCCCGTGCCGCCCTGGATGTGCTACGCCAGCGCACTGACTGATCGGCTCGGCCGCAACCACCCCAATCTGCACCATCCATGCCCCTGGTCATCCCGATCTTTATTCCCCACGAGGGCTGTCCCCACCGCTGCCTCTTCTGCAACCAGCACGACATCAGCGGCCAGACCAGGCCGACGGATGGGCGCGAGGTCGGCCTGACCATCGAGCGCTGGCTAGAAAGAAGCCGACCCGCACCGGACCGGCGGGTGCAGGTGGCCCTCTACGGAGGCAGCTTTACCGCCCTGCCGGAACATCGGCAGATCGAAATGCTTGCAGCGGTGCGGCCGTACGTGGATCGCGGCCTGGTGCATGACATCCGCCTCTCCACCCGGCCGGACTGCATCGATGAGCCAGGGCTCAACCTGCTGGCCCGGTACGGGGTCACCATCATCGAACTGGGGGTGCAGAGCTGTGACGAGACGGTCCTGCGCCGGGCGGGCAGGGGGCACGGCAGTGCGGTCGTTGCCGAGGCCGCCGGTCTGATCCGGGCGCGCGGCTTCCGCCTGGGCATTCAGTTGATGCTTGGCCTGCCTGGCCAGCGTTTTTGTTCGTTGCGGGCCACGGTGGGGCAGGTGATCGATCTGGGGCCAGAATTCGTTCGCCTCTACCCGGTGCTGGTGCTGCGGGGCAGCGGTCTGGAGCGACTGTACCACAGTGGAGCATTCCGGCCGCTGTCACTGGCGCGGGCGGTGGCGCAGGCCGCCTGGATGAAAAAACGGTTTGACGCCGAGGGAATCGGGGTGGTACGGATGGGCCTGCAGCCGACCGGCGAGCTGGAGCGCGCCCTGGTGACCGGCCCCTATCACCCGGCCTTTGGAGAACTGGTCATGGCCCGGCTGATGCTGCAGCAGACGCGGCGGCGCCTGGCCGGGGTCGCGGCGGAGCATCCCGTCACCCTGGTGATCGCCGAGCGCGACCGCTCGGTTTTCCAGGGACAGCGGGGCGCCAATCTGTGGCGTCTGCGCCAGCTGGGCCTGGACCGTCGCTTTGTCCTCCGCACCGATCCGCACCAGCCACGCCAGACGGTGCTGGTTATTGCAGGGAGGCGGCATGACCTCGGCAGGGTATAGACGCCTCATCGAGTTGCTGCCGATGCTCTGTCTTTGCCTTGGCGCTCTCTCCTGTTCCCGGCAGCCCGAACTGCCACCCCTGGCTGTGGACGCTGTCGTGGTGGCCTTTGGCGACAGCCTGACCTTCGGCACGGGGGCAGGTGCGGGTGAGGGCTATCCCGAGGTGCTGGAGCAGTTGATCGGCCGCCGGGTGGTCAAGGCCGGCGTGCCCGGCGAGATCAGCGCCGATGGCCTCCCGCGCCTGGTCGAGGTGTTAGACCGGGAGCAACCGGCCCTGCTCTTGCTCTGCCACGGCGGCAACGACCTGTTGCGGCGGCTGGACCCGCGGCAGACCGGCGAGAACCTGCGGGCGATGATCCGTGCGGCTCGGGAGCGGGGTGTCGCGGTGGCGCTCATCGCCGTGCCGGCGCCGGGGCTGACGCTCGCGCCGCCGGCCTTCTATAAGGAGCTGGCCAAGGAATTTTTCCTCCCCATGGAAGCGGAGATTTTGGCCGCTATTTTGGCCGACAGCGAACTCAAATCGGAGTATATCCATCCCAATGCGGCCGGATACCGCCGTCTGGCCGAGGCTGTCGCAGCCTTGCTGCGCACAAGCGGCGCGATCCGCTAACCGGGTACAACCGCCGACATTCGGGTCGGGCGTCATGGCCCACGGAACAAACCGCGACCACGCAACCACGTCGACCCACTCCTTCTACCGTTCTCTTTCTTCATGCTCAGCATCAACGACCTCAACCTGCAGTACGGCAATAAGCATGTCTTCCGCAACGTCGCAGCGCAAATCCACTCCGGCGACCGGGTGGGGTTGGCCGGGGTCAATGGCGCAGGGAAATCGACTCTGTTGCGGATCATGTGCGGTGAACAGGAGGCCGAGCCGGGCGTCGTCAACAGGGCCTCCTGGTTTTCCGTGGCCTACCTGCCGCAGGAGGTGAGCATTGAGCTGGGCAGTCGCACTCTGTTCGAGGAAGCGGAATCGGCCTTTGACGATGTTCTGGCCCAGCAGGAACAGCTGGAACGGGTGGGCGAGGAACTGGCCCTGCTCGATCCGGATAGTCCCGAGATCGACGGCTTGCTCGCCCTGCAGGGCGAGCTGCAGCATGTGCTTGAGGGTCGCGATGTCTTCCGCATTCGGCCCCAGATCGAGCGGGTGCTCTTTGGCCTCGGCTTTTCAGCTACCGATCTCGACCGGCCGGTGTCGAATTTCTCCGGCGGCTGGATCATGCGCCTGCTGCTGGCCAAGCTGCTGTTGAAAAAGCCCTCGCTGCTGCTCCTGGACGAGCCCACCAACCATCTCGACCTCGACTCGCTCACCTGGCTGGAGGACTTTCTCCAGCAGTACCAGGGGGCGATGATCATCATCTCCCATGACCGCTCCTTCCTCGACCGGGTGACCGCGATCACCTGGGAGCTGAGCCTGGGAAAGCTGAGCGTGTTTCGCGGAAACTACTCCCATTATTTGGTGGAGAAGGCGCAGCGGCTGGAGCTGGAGCGGGCCGCCTACGACAACCAGCAGGCCCAGATCCGGCAGAGCGAGCGGTTCATTACCCGGTTCCGGGCGAAATCGACCAAGTCCAAACAGGTGCAGAGTCGGGTCAAGCAGCTGGAAAAGCTTGACCGCATCGAACTCTCCGAAACCGAGCGTGCCATCCGCTTCACCTTCCCGCCGGCCGCGCCCTCGGGCCGCGACATGCTCACCCTCCAGGAGGTGCGCAAGCAGTACCAAGGCCGTTCGGTCTTCGATGGGGTCTCCTTCTCCCTGCAGCGCGGCGACAAGCTGGCGGTGGTCGGCGTCAACGGCGCCGGCAAGACCACGCTGCTCAAGGTCATTGCCGGGCTCGAACCCGCCGAGGGCACGGTCAAACCTGGTCACAACGTCATCCTCAGCTACTTTGGCCAGCATCAGGCCCAGGAGTTGCCGGGCGAACTGACCATCCTCGACACGGTCTATCACACCGCTGTGGACATGAGTATCACCCAGGTGCGGTCGCTGCTCGGCGCCTTTCTCTTCAGTGGCGAGGAGGTGGAAAAGCAGGTGCGAGTGCTCTCCGGCGGTGAGAAATCGCGGGTGGCGCTGGCCAAGATGCTGGTGCGGCCGGCCAACCTGATGCTGCTCGACGAGCCCACCAACCACCTGGACATGAGTTCACAGGAGATCCTGCAGGAGGCCATGGCCCAGTACGAGGGCACGATTATCGTGGTCTCTCACAACCGCTACTTCGTCAACTCGTTCGTCAACAAGGTGCTGGAGATCCGCGACGGCAAGGCCGCCATCCATGAGGGCAACATCGACGACTACCTCGAGTGGCGACGCAAGGCCGAGGCCCGCGACGAGGCCGCCGAACGCACCGCATCGAGCCAATCCGCGGCCATCCGCGCCGCCGGCGACGAGGAGCAGAACCAGGACCGCAAGAGCCAGCGCAAGCAGCGGGCGCTTGAGCGGCAACTGCTGAACAAGAAGCTCGGCCCCTGGAAGAAGAAGAGCGACGAGGCCGAGCGGGAGATCGAGCAGCATGAGGCCCGCAAGGCCGAACTGGAAGCCATGATGGCCGATCCGACCCTGTATGGCGATCAGGAGCGCTGGAGTGCCGCCAGCAAGGAGTACGGCCAGGTGGGGCGGCATCTGGAGCGGGCCTACCAGCGATGGGAGGAGGCCCAGCGGGCCATGGAGACCATCGAAAAGGAACTGTGAACGGTTCGGCCTGAACCGAAAAAGGGACGTAGCCGGACCGCCCACCAGCGTCCGCCCGCGCGTCGGAACTCTTGCATGGAGAAGTACATGAAAAAATCAGTGATCATCATCCTCTGCCTGGCCGTGCTCGGCGGTGCGGGCGCCTATCTGCTGCTGCAGAAAAAAGACGCGGGGGCCGGCTACTACGCTGGCTACCTGCCCCAGGACGTGCTGGCCGCGGTGCGTCTCACCCATCTTAACGCCCTCACCGACGCCTATCCCGGATCGGCGCTCGGCAAGCTGACGTCCAAGGACACGGTGCACGCCGTCATGGCTGAACTGCAAGCCGACAGGGCGAGCGCGGTCCAGTATGACGCCATGTACGATTCCATCGTCAAGGTGATGACCAACCCCGCCTTCCGCACCGTGTTCGGCGAAGATACCGCCGTGGCCGTGCTGCCGCCCGACCGGCAGGAGTTTGCCAAGGACCCGGCCGCCGCAGTCCGGCAATCGCTGGTGCTGATTGCCACCACCTCGGCCTCGGGCGCGCTCGATCTGTTCAGCCGGCTGGTGACCACCACCCAGGTGAGTCGCGAGACCATCGACGGGCTGGAACTGACCAAGGTCATCCTGGACGGCGATCAGGTGGTCTACGGCTATGCCGATGGCGCCAGCGTTCTGCTCGCCTACGCGCCCGCGGCCATCAAACGGTGCCTGGCCATTCACCAGACCGGACCAACGCTGGCCGAGAGCCCCGCCTACAAGGAGGCCGCTGCCTACTGGCACGCCTTCCCGGCGGAGCAGACCTACAGCCGGGCCTTTCTCAACGCCGCGCCGCTGGCCGAGTTGCTGCAATCCGTGGAGGACCCTGATATCAAGCTGACCGGTGAACTGATGCGGGGCGTGGGGTACGGCGTCTCAGCCACCTACGCCACCGCCCAGGGGGTGGAGAGCCGGGCGCGCTCGACCTATCGCTATGACCAGCTGCACCCGCAGGTGCGGCAGGCCATCGACAGCGCGGCCGCGGGCAACCGTACCTTGTCCCTGTTGGGAGAGCAGTCGCTCGCCTACAGCTGGGGCTCCTCGCTTCAGCCGCAGGCCATCATCGACGCCCTGGCCGCAGAACCCAAGGGGAGGGAGGGTGTTG
>CAZFPV010000087.1:0-7591 GCA_964521155.1 uncultured Desulfobulbus sp.
GCTCGAACCGGTGCTCGGCGTTCGCGCCCTGCTGCCGCTGGCCACGGTGCGGCTGGTCGGCCGTCAGGTACGGCTGCTTAACCGCGACGAGAAGACCGTGGCCCGGCTGGTATTTGAACGGCAGCGTCTCCCCGAATCCGGCCAGCGGTTCAGTCTGGTGCGGCTATTCGCCATCCGCGGCTATGATCGCGAACTGGCTGCGGTTCTGCGCATTCTGGACGAGCACGAGGTCAACCAGCCGACCTCGCCCCTGATCGGCTTTGAGGAAGGCTGCCAGGCGGCCGGCCGTCAACCCTTGGATTACACCTCTAAATTCAACCTCCAGCTCGACCGCTCGCTCACCGCTCGCCAAGCCATGGTCCAGATTTATCTGCACCTGCTGGCCGCCATTGAGCGCAATATCCCCGGCTCGGTCCAGGATCTGGATGCCGAGTTCCTCCACGATCTCCGCGTTGCCGTCCGGCGGACTCGTTCGGGCCTCAGCCTGGTGAACAAGGTGTTTCCAGCCGAGGTGGTCGAGGACTTCAAGAGCAAGTTCGGCGCCCTGGGCACGGTCACCGGCCCCACCCGCGATCTGGACGTTTACCTGCAGAGCCGCGAGGCGTACCTGTCCCGTCTCCCGGCCGCGTTGCAGCCCGGGCTGACCTCCTTTTTCGACAGCCTGGCTGATCGGCGGCGCACCGAACAGAAACGACTGGCCAAGGCCCTGCAGTCGCGCAAGTTCACCGCTCTTTTGCATGGTTGGCAGCGGTATCTGGCCGCCAACAAGCGCAAGCGGGGCCTTGATGCCGACCTGATGGCCGTTGACCTGGCCAGCCGGATCATCCACCGGCGGTTCAAGCGGGTGATGCGGGACGGCCAGGCCCTTGAGGCCGCCACCCCTGATGAGGTCGTGCACCGCCTGCGCATCCAGTGCAAGAAACTGCGTTACGCCATCGAATTCTTCGGCTCGCTCTACCCGGCGGACAAGATCGCCCGGTTGGTCAAGCAGCTCAAGGGGCTGCAGGACATCCTCGGCGACTTCAACGATCTTTCCGTGCAGCAGCAGATGCTCCAAAGCGCTCTCAAGGAGCTGAAATCCAGCCAGGAGCAACAGGGCGTCGAGATCGCCGCTGCCCTCGGCGGCCTCATGCAGAGTTTGTTTACCGAACAGCAGGAACTGCGCGGCCATTTCACCGAGGCCTTTGTCCTCTTCAGCGACCCGGAAAACACAGCCCTGTACCGGGAACTGTTCCGCAGCACCCAGGAGACGGCATGAGCATCATCGCGGTGTACAACATCAAGGGCGGGGTGGGCAAGACCGCCACCTCGGTCAATCTGGCCTACCTGTCATCCAGGCAGGGCGGTCGGACCCTGCTTTGCGACATGGACCCGCAAGGCTCGGCCTCCTACTACTTCCGCATCCGGCCGGAAAAGAAGTTCAACACCAAGAAGCTGCTCAAGGGCGGCCGGCATGTGGAAGAGAACATCAAGGGCACCGATTTTGCCGGGCTCGACATGCTGCCAGCCGATTTTTCCTACCGTAACATCGACATCGCCCTCGATGAGTTCAAGAAGTCCAACCAGCGGCTGCGCAAGGTGCTGCACCCCCTGGAAGAGGAATACAACCGCATCTTCCTCGATTGCCCGCCCAACATCACCCTGCTGTCGGAAAATATCTTCCATGCCGCCGACCATATTCTGGTGCCGGTGATCCCGACCACCCTGTCCATGCTTTCGCTCAAGCAGCTGTTCGCTTTTCTCGACAAGATCGAGCTTGGTCGGGACAAGGTGCTGATCTTTTTTTCCATGGCCGAAAAACGCAAGAAGATGCACCTGGAACTGATGCAGTCCATGCAGGGCCAACCTGGCGTCCTGCGCACCACCATTCCCTATTCGGCAGATGTCGAACGGATGGGCGTCTACCGGCAGCCGGTGGCCGCGGCCCTGCCCAGTTCGCCGGCTGCAGCCGCCTATGAGGGCCTCTGGCATGAAATCCGCGCCCATCTCGCCGCCTGAAGGCAAACTGCTGCTGATCTGTCGCCACGCCAAATCGAGCTGGCAGGACCATACGCTTGGCGACGTCGATCGGCCCCTCAATAAGCGCGGCCTGCGCGACGCTCCGGAGATGGGCCGACGCTTGCGCGAGCGCGGCCTGCACCCTGACCTGATCGTCGCCAGCCACGCGGTCCGGGCCCGGACCACGGCCGGCCTGTACGCGGATCAGCTGGGCTACCCGCAGGAGCGGATCCGCATCGAGCCGGCCCTGTACGCAGCCACGACCCGGGCTCTGCTGACCCTGCTGCGGCATGTGGATCGTGGATTTTCCCGGGTGATGATCGTGGGCCACAACCCGGAGTTCACCGCCCTGGCCAACCTGCTCGGGAGCAAGGTGGCCATCGACAACATCCCCACCGGCGGCGTGGTGGCCCTGGAATTCGCGGTGGCCTCCTGGGCCGAGTTGGCCGAGGGCGCCGGGCAGTTGCTGTTTTTCGATTATCCCAAACATGTGGACTGAACCTCTCCTTGCCCGGCTCCCCGGGGGGCGCCCACTCCCTCCTGCATGAGACGGCCGCGATCATGAGCGCTGAACGACAGGCCGACCAGCGGCAACCCAACTGTCTGATCTGCAGGCATTACTACGTCACCCACGACCCCAGGCAGCCCCGGGGCTGCAAGGCCTACGGCTTCAAGAGCCGGGACCTGCCCGCCTTGGTGGTACGATCGGTCTCGGGCAAGCCCTGTCTCTTGTTCACCGCCCGCTGAGCGTCGTCCGCAGAACCCACCGCCCCCGCCGCCAGTCGCATATCGGGCTGGCTTTTTCTTCCGAAGCTGGTAGTATTATTGATTATCCCCGTGTCGCTGCCGCTTGCCGGCAGGGAAGGGGTGGGCCAACGGGCCGTTGAGACGATGTTTTTTTGCAGCGCGCCCGATGGTGTGTTGTGCGGTCATTTCAGAAAGGAGTACACCCGCATGCGTCTTTCGGCATTCGGTGAAAAGTTGTCCGCCGGCGCCGGCATCCTGTCGCTGATGGAAGATTTGGGCCTCGCTCTGGCCGAAGGCGGCAAGATCATGATGGGCGGCGGCAACCCCGGCCTGATCCCGGAGATCCAGGCGGTGATGCGCGCCCGGCTGCAGGAGATCGCCGACGATGAGGCTTCCCTGCGCCGGCTGATCGGCATCTACGATCCGCCCCGGGGCGACGGCGAGTTCCTCCAGGCCTTGGCGGCGCTCCTGCGGCGCGAGTACGGCTGGGATCTTAGCGAAGAGAACCTTTGCCTGACCCACGGCAGCCAGGGGGCATTTTTTCTCCTCTTCAACATCCTGGCAGGCCGATGCGCCGATGGCAGCCGGCGGAAGATCCTCCTGCCCATGGCCCCGGAATACATCGGCTACGCCGACCTGGGCCTGGAGCCGGACCTGTTCACCTCGGTTCGGCCGCGGATCGAGACCATCGGCGCACACTCGTTCAAGTACCGGGTCGATTTCGACCGCATTGCCATCACCGAGGAGATCGGCGCCATCTGCGTGTCGCGGCCGACCAACCCCACCGGCAACGTGCTCACCGATGCCGAGATCGCCGGTCTGGCCCGACTGGCCGAGCAGCACGACATCCCCCTGATCATCGACGGGGCCTACGGCCTGCCCTTTCCGGGCATGATCTATGCCAAGGCTGCCCCGGTGTGGAACAAAAATCTCATCCTCTGCCTGTCGCTGTCCAAGTTCGGCCTGCCGGCCGTACGCACCGGTATCGTCATCGCCGACCGCCGCATCATCGGCCTGCTGTCCGGGGTCAACGCGGTGGTCAACCTGGCCCCGTCCAGCTTCGGGGCCATGCTGGTCACGAATATTGTCCAGAGCGGCGAGATCCTCCGCCTGAGCCGCAAGGTGGTTCGGCCCTTCTACGAGCGCAAGCGGGATCTGGCCCTGGCCGCGGTGACCGAGGCCTTTGCCGGCCTGCCGTACCGGGTGCATGTGGCCGAGGGGGCCTTTTTCCTCTGGATGTGGTTTCCCGGCCTGCCGGTTCCGAGCCGGGTGGTCTACGAACGGCTCAAAGCCCGCGGCGTGGTGGTGGTGTCCGGCGATTACTTCTTTCCGGGGCTGGCCCCCGGCTGGGAGCACACCGGGGAATGCCTCCGTCTGACCTATTCCCAGGACGAGGTCGAAGTGCGTCAGGGTATTGGCATCATTGCCGACGAGATTCGTCGGGTTTTTGATCAATCTCAGCAATAAGGCAGTCATGGTGCGACAACTGACCAGTATTCTGCTGACACTCCTATTTCTTCAGGGAGTGGCCCAGGCAGCCTGTGAAAAGGGTGACTGCAAAAACGGCCGCGGCCGGCTGCGGGGTGCGGACGGCCGTCTCTACGAGGGCGAATTCCGCGACGGCCTGCTCTGGGGGGCCGGAACTCTGACCCTGCCCGATGGCTCGGTGTACAAGGGCCAGTTCGCCCACGGCAAATACCATGGCGAGGGCGTGCTGGTCAGCAAGGACGGCCGCAAATATGCGGGCGCCTTCCGGGAAGGGGTCATCCAGGGCAAGGGCATCCTCACCACCCCGGACGGCCTGGAGTATAACGGCGACTTCGATCTGGGCCGGTTCAGCGGTCGCGGCCACCTGTTTTATCCCGATGGCCGCGAATATTCTGGAGATTTTCGCGACAACGCCATCCAGGGCAAGGGCAAGCTGACCTATGCCGACGGCTCTTCCTTCGAAGGCGAGTTCATGAACGGCAAGCCCTCGGGCCAGGGGGTTCGTCGCTACCTCGACGGCTCCCGCTACACCGGAACCTACGTCGACATCCGCCGTCAAGGCCAGGGCGTCCTCGAATTGGCCGACCGCTCCCGTTACGAGGGTGAATTTCAAAACGACCGCTACCATGGCCAGGGCAAACTGACCGCAGCCAACGGCATGGTGATGAGCGGCGTCTTTGTCGATGGCGTGCTCCACGGCGAAGGCAGCCAGGCCTGGCCGGGCGGCCAGACCTACACCGGATCCTTTGCGCAAGGCCTGCCGGACGGCAGGGGAACCATGCAGTATGGCGATGGGTCGCGCTACGAGGGCGACT
The DNA here is from genome assembly GCA_964521155.1 of uncultured Desulfobulbus sp. GTDB lineage: Bacteria > Desulfobacterota > Desulfobulbia > Desulfobulbales > Desulfobulbaceae > Desulfobulbus. The sequence goes on from CAZFPV010000087.1 coordinate 5,049, forward strand.
GGGTGGCCGGCAAGCGCCAGGGCAAGGGCGTACTGACCGGGGCGGACGGCAGCCGGTATGAGGGCGAATTCGCCGGTGACCTCAAGGAAGGCAAGGGGCGATGGAAGAAGAGTGACGGCTTTGTGTTCTCCGGCCAGTTTGCAGGCAACAACCCGGTTGCGCCGCCGCAGGAAAAGCCAGCGGTTGCGTCGCCGCCAGCCGTGGCCAAGGCTGACCCGCCGCCGGTGGAAGAACGGCTGCCGCCAACGACCGGCAAACAGCCGGCCGGGGAACAGGTGATGGTGGCCAAACCGGTGCGATCAGTGACCAGGGAACCGACCCCTATTCCGGACATCGCTCCCAAGGAGGCTGTGCCGGGCCCGGCGGCCGCCGCGGTCGAGCCACCCATGCAGGCAGAATCGGCCCGACCGGCCAAACCAGCCGCGCAGGCGGTTCGGGTCGCGACAACGACCCGGAGTACGGGTGAGGAACAGACCGGCTTCAAGCAAGCTTCCGTTGAGGGCCGACAAACCGGCGGCGGCCTGTATACAAAAAACGGCATCCTCTACCGCGATGCCAAGACGAATACACCATTCTCCGGCCAGGCGCTCAACACCCTGGAGGATGGCAGCGTGTATAAAGGCGCCTATGTCAACGGACTCATGGACGGCCAGGGCCAGTTGACCCTGGCTGGCGGCGACCGCTACCAGGGCGGATTCAGCAAGGGCCGGATGCAGGGCAAGGGCGAGTACCGCTACCGCGATGGCCGCACCTACGAGGGTGAGTTCAGCAAAGGGGTGAAACATGGCGAGGGCGTGTACACCTACCCCGATGGCTCGGGCTACAAGGGCGCCTTCAGGGATAACCGGTTCCACGGCCGGGGCCTGTACCGGTTCGCCGATGGCAGCCGGTACGAGGGTGAATTCGGCAAGGGTCTGTTCTCGGGCAAGGGCACACTGACCTATGCCGACGGCAAGGAATACACCGGGTCGTTTGCAAACGACCTCCCGGACGGGGAGGGGCGGCTGACCTCGCCGGACGGCAGTGTCTATGTGGGAGCCTTCAAGCATGGCCGGCGCAACGGGCATGGCAGGATCACCTACCCGGACGGCCGTGTGGCCGAAGGCACATTCAAGGACGACCTGCTGCGGCAGTGAGCGGATGGATCAAGGCGAAAACTTCTGGGGGCAGGCATCGACCGGCCACCGTATCAGTGAACCAGTGTGAGGAACGGATGATGGCGTGGCAATACCGGACCATTCTTTTTGAATTCACCAAAGATGGCCTGCTGGGCGATAAATACGTCGATGACGAAGAGGTGGAAAAGACTCTCAACGAGCTGGGCGCCCAAGGCTGGGAACTGGTCAATGTGGTCCTGCTCCAGGACGGCCTCCTGGCCTTTCTCAAATTGGGGTTCGGCGCAAGGGCGCGCCTGATGCGCGAGGAACCCGAGGCTGACGAGGCAGAAGAAGCGGACGACGAGGTGCGGACCATGGCCCCGCCGATCCGCCAGCCGTACAAGATCATTGAGCGCGAACCGGTCAGCGACGAGGATGTTCAGGACGAGGAGCGCGAGCATTGCTTCAATCCGGGACGGCAACGGCAGGACGCCTTGAAAAAGCAGGAACCGGATTTTTTCGATGACATCCGCATCTCTTGAAGACCGCTGCCCTGGCAGCCGGCAACAACAGGCTTCATGCCGGAGACCGGGCGTGAGGCGGCCTTCCGGCCTCCGGCCGCGCCGGTGCGCTGAACCCACGGCATCGTAAGGAACCGGAGGCGCATGGGAGCCTACATCCTCAAGCGGGTGCTGCTGATGATCCCGACCCTGATCGGGGTCATGCTGATCACCTTTGCCGTCACCCAGTTCGTGCCCGGCGGCCCGGTGGAGCGGATGATGGCGCAGCTGAGCGGCTACGGTACGGGCGGAGACACCACCGGCGTCGGGCTCTATCAGGGCAATAAGGGGCTCGACCAGGAGCGGGTGGAGCAGCTGAAGAAACTCTACGGTTTCGACAAGCCGGCCCTGACCCGGTTCGTCGACATGATGCGGCAGTACCTGGTCTTTGATTTTGGCCGCTCCTACTACCACCACATGAGCGTCGCCGACCTGGTCATCTCCAAGCTGCCGGTATCGATGTCGCTGGGCCTGTGGAGTTTTCTCATCGTCTACAGCGTCTGCATCCCGCTCGGCATCGCCAAGGCGGTGCGCGACGGATCCACCTTCGATGTCCTCACCAGCACGGCCATTCTCATCGGCTACGCCATTCCCGGCTTTGTCCTCGGCATTGTCCTCATTGTGTTCTTTGGCGGCGGCAGTTTCTGGAACATCTTTCCGCTCCGGGGGCTGGTTTCGGACAACTGGAGGGAACTCGGCCTGGGGGCCAAGGTGCTTGACTATCTCTGGCACATGGTGCTGCCGATCATCGCCTCCACCGTGGGCAGCCTGGCGGTGATGACGCTCTTGACCAAGAATTCCTTTCTCGAGGAGATTCGTAAGCAGTACGTGGTCACGGCCCGGGCCAAGGGGCTGGAGGAGGGGCAGGTGCTGTACCGGCATGTGT
>CAZFPV010000088.1:0-7558 GCA_964521155.1 uncultured Desulfobulbus sp.
GCCGAGGACCGGACACCGCTGGGCGCGGCCTGCGAGTTGCCTGCCGCTGGAGATGGGTCGCGCAAGCCGGCCCTTTGATTCGCCTCGCTGCCCCTGCCAAGACCAACCGGATCACCCCTCGCCATGCCGCCGAAACTGCTGATCGTCAACTGCGCCAGCCCCTACTTCTTCTATATCCCCATGGGCAGCTTCGGCCTCTGCGATTACCTGCGGCAAAGGGGTATGGAGACGCGGATATTCAACCCGGCCCAGTATGGCCTGCAGGAGGCCGAGCGACGGCTGCTCGCCCTGCTTGACGAGTATGCGCCCAGCCATGTCGGCTTTGTTTGCCACTGGCAGGAGACGGCCCACGGCCTGCTCGATGCCCTGGCCACGGTGCGGGCCTGGAACCCGGCAGTGGTCACCCTCTGCGGCGGCTTCACCGCCTCCTGGTTCGGCGAGGATCTGCTGGCCTCGGCGCCGGCCTTGGACTATGTGATCACCGGCGACCCGGAGGAACCGGTGCGGCAGCTGCTTGCCGGTGAACCGGTTGAGACGATCCCCAACCTGATCCACCGGCGGGACGGCCAGGTGGTGCGCAACCCGGAATGCTGGCTGGCCGACCGGGCGCTGCTGGACACACTTTCCTTCGCCGGTCTGGACGGGCTGGTTGACGCCGGGCAGTACATCGAGACCATCAACACCAAGCTCGGCTTTCCCCTCTTCCTTGGCCGGGGCTGCGTCTTTGCCTGCGAGTACTGCGGCGGCAGCCGCCAGGCCTTTCGCCTGCACTCCGGTCGCCTCCAGCCGGTCTGCCGTTCGCTGGCCGCGGTGCTGGCCGACCTGCGCGCGCTCAAACCCTGGACCGACCTGCTCTACCTCTGCTACGAAAACGACCCGCAGTCTATCAAGGCCCTGTTTGCGGCCATTGCCGGGGACGAGGAACTTAAGGGCCATTTCACCCTGCACTACGGCGCCTGGCACCTGCTCGACCCCGAGTTTTTGGCGCTGTACCGGGCGGCCTTCAACACCCACCGCAGGCCGCCGCTGTTTGAGTTTTCGCCTGAGGTTGTCAGCGATGCAACCCGCATGGCCATCAAGCGGGGAACCACCTATTCGCTTGCGGGGCTGATCGACAATATCGGCGAGGTCTGCCGGGACCTGGAAGGGCGGGCGCGGATCGAGGTCTTCTTCAGTCGCTATCACCCGGCGGTCTCGGCCGAGGCCCTGATGGACGAAATCGGGGCGGTTATGCGGCTCAAGCACCGATTGTTCCGGGAGCATCCGGGCCAGGTGCGGGTCTGTTTCGATCACCTCTCCACCGATGTGGGCAGCCGCTACTGGCAGGAGCAGGTCGAGGAACCGAGCCGCTTCGAGGCCCTGCTGCGGCTGAAAGAGGCTGTGGACGAGGGCGTGCTCCACCCCTTTCCAGTGGACAACCTCTGCCTGTTTGTACCCGATCACCTCGATGCCGAGTTCGTTCTTCGCGTCGAGGCCCTGCTCGCGGTGCTGGAACAACTGGAACGCCGCTGTCGGGAACTGTTTCACCTCCTCCTGGCCTGCCAGTCGGACCGTTGGATCTGGCGGCTGTTCGACCTGCTCGACGCCCGCCTCGGGAGCGTCGAGGCCCGGGCTGCCTTCTTTGCCGATCCGCCGCTGACCGCCCTGCTCGGCGAATTGGGTGATTCGCTCCGGGCCGACGCAACCCTGCCAATGCTGCCGTTCCTCCCCGACCTGATCCGCTTCACCAGGAAGAAGCTGGCCCAGGCCGAGCGCCAACCGGTTCCGGCCGCGCCGGCTTCGGCAGCGGACCACCTGGTGCTTGATTCCGAGCGCTACAGCATCCACGAGCAGGACTATGCCGAGCTGCAGTCGCTGCTGCTGCGGCTTGATCAGGCAGGGGGCAGACCGCTTGCCTACGAGCGCACGGTGTGCTTCTTCCTCACAGGTGGCATCCTCAGCATGGCCCACCGGGAGTTTCGCGCCACTCTGGCAGGGTTCGAGCAGCTGCAAAGCTTGGACGGGTATGAGGAATGGATTGAGGGGAAGGGCGGAGATCCGGCCAGGTATCGCCCGCTGGTCGAGCAGTTGCGCGTGGCAGGGGTGCTGCGGCCCGCGTTGGATTGAGCGATTGCCCGACGTTCCAAATACGTCGAGGCGTCAAGGGTTCGAGCGGCAGGATGGGCAAAGCGCATCGTGCCCACCGGCAGCAATGCCGTCTTCGGCCCTACTCATCAATCGGGGCCGGCTCATCCGGCATCTGGGCTGCCTTGCGGATGATGCCCCGGCAGAGGTCATCGAACACAAAGTGGTGGAAGGGCAGGACCGCGTACCAGTAGAGCCGGCCGGCCAGGCCATGGGGCAGGAAATGGGCGGTCTGGCGCAGCTCCTCGCCCTGGAGATCAAACTCCAGCCAGGCCTTGCCGGGCAGCTTCATCTGGGCGAGCAGCAGGAGCCGCTTGCCGGGGACAATGTCGGCCACCTTCCAGAAGTCGAGCGCGTCGCCCACCCGCAGCGTCTGCTCGGCCCGCCGCCCCCGATTGAGGCCGTAGCCGCCGGCCAGCTTGTCCATCAGGCCGCGCAGTCGCCAGAGGATGTTGTAGTTGAACCAGCCGTTCTCCCCGCCCAGGCCGAGGATGGCGCGAAAGACGCGGTCGGCCGGAATAGGCGCAAACGCCACCCGCCGCTCGTCGCGGAAGATGGCCCCGCCAGGGTTGGGCTCCTCCGGGATGTCGCAGACCGCGCCGGCGCTGGAATCGCACCAGCGACTGATCACCAGATCGTGCTCCAACTCGGCCATGGCCTTGGCCACGCTGGTGGCAAACGGTTCCGGTTCGATGGCCGGAAACCAGCGGCGGGCGTTGTCGTTCTGCACCAGGGTTTCCGACTTCAGACCCTCCACCAGGGCGGCGCTGACCTTGAAAGGAACCGGCGTCAGCAGAGTCAGCCAGTAGGAGCTGAGCCGCGGGCTGAGCAGCGGCACTGGCACGATCAGCCGCGACAGGCCCATGGCCGCGGCCGTTTGCCGCAGCATGTCCAGAAAGCGCATGGGCGCAGCCCCGATGTCGATCACCAGGTTCCCTGCGGGCGCAAGGTCAAGCGCGGCCACGAGGTAGGCGATGACGTCGCCCACCCCGATGGGCTGGGTCAGGGTCTTGACCCAGCGCGGGGTGATCATCAGCGGCAACTTCTCCACCAAGTGGCGGATAATCTCGAAGCTGGTGCTGCCCGCGCCGATGATCACCCCGGCTCGGAACCAGAGGGTGCGGATCCGGTCCGGCTGGCTGCTCAGGATCTCGCCGGTCTCCATCCGGCTGGCCAGGTGCTCGGAGGCCGAATCGCGCAGGCCCAGCCCGCCGAGATAGATGATGGTGCGCACACCCTGGGCAATGGCGGCGGAGCGGAAGTTCTCGGCGCTGGTGCGGTCCAGCTGGCTGAAATCACGGCCCGTACCCATGGAATGGATCAGGTAGTAGGCCGCGTCCACCCCGTGCAGCGCCCGTTCGAGCACGGCCGGATCAAAACTGTCGCCCTCGATGACCTCGCAGTGAAGGCGGGTCCTGGCCGTCAGCTTGCGGGCATTGCGGACCAGCAGGCGCAGGTGCAGATCCTGCCGCGCTCGCAGCGCCCGTTCCAGCCGTCGGCCGATGTAGCCGGTGGCCCCGGTGAGCAGTATGGTCGGCATGGTTTCCACCATAGATTGTTCTTGTCAGGATTTGCCGAGACCTGGAACGGCGCGAGGCGGCAGTGCCGGCGCGGGACCAGGCTATTGTTTCAGTAGTGATACCGCGCCTGGGCTATCCATATCGCCTCGTTCACTATTTTGTAAACGAGGCGGTGTTCGTCGTTGATTCGTCGTGACCAGTAACCGGCGAGCGCGTGTCGTAGAGGTTCCGGCTTGCCCGTGCCGGTGAAGGGAGTGCGGGTGATCTCCTGAATCAGCGCATTGATTCGACGCAGCATTTTCCTGTCAGTCGTTTGCCAGTACAGGTAGTCTTCCCAGGCCTGCTCGGCAAAGATTAGCTTCATGGCGCCAGCGACCGTTCCACTCCCTGCCCTTGTTCCAGGCTGGTCACCGCGGCAAGAAGTCGGCGGGCATTCTTCGGGCTGCGCAACAGGTAGGCGGTTTCCTCCAGAGCTTTATAATCGTCAAGCGACATCATCACCACGGCCTGTCGGCCGCTGCGGGTGATGATCACAGGTTCGTGGTCTTCGCACACCTGATCCATGGTATCCGCCAATCTGGATCGAGCGTTGGTGTAGGTGATCGCATTCATGGCATTCTCTCTCCTTGAACTGTACAGGTACTTGTACATATTCAGGGGGCTGTTGTCAAGACGGCGCAGCCTTGACGAGCAAGCGGCGCCTGCTTCTGAGAGACCTATCCCGTCGGATGCGCACGAGATTCACCAGCCTTTGGATCTTGCTCAAGTGCGGGCAGGGTGCTATTTTTCAGGTATCCACCGCTTGCCACCCAGGCCGGGGATGCGCAGTATACTCAGACAGGCCATGGCCGGAGAGAACCGGCCGGTCGGGCAGGGGCAACACAACAGCAGGCATGGCATGGACCCGCGCCGCCTTCGCCGCCATCATCAAGACCACCCGAACGTCGGACCGGTGCTGTACTGGATGCACCGGGATTTTCGCGCCCGCGACAACTGGGCTCTGATTCACGCCCGAGAGGAGGCCCTGCGGCGGCGGACGCCGCTGGCAGCGGTGTTCACGCTCGCGCCCCGGTTCCTTGACGCCACCCTGCGCGCCTACGACTTCCTGCTTCGCGGTCTGGTCGAGACCGCCGCCACCCTGCGGCGCGACAACATTGCGCTGATCGTCCGCGTCGGCGACCCGGCCACCGAAATGCGCCGGTTGTGCACCACCCTTGGTCCCGCCCTGGTGGTGACTGATTTCGATCCGCTGCGGGTCAAACGGGAATGGCTGCGCGGACTGGTCGACTGGGGGGGCGTGGCTGTACACGAGGTTGATTCGCGCAACATCGTTCCCTGCTGGCTGGCTTCGGACCACCGCGAGTTCATGGCCCGGACCCTGCGGCCCAAGCTGCACCGCATCCTGACCGATTTCCTAGTTCCGTTCCCGCATCTGGAGCCGCATCCCTTCTCCTGGCCCGAGCCCTGGCCCGAACCGGATTTCGCGGCCCTGCGGGCGCAATTGCGCGTCGATGCAGCCGTGGCCCCGGTCTCCTGGCTCGAGCCCGGCGAGACGGCCGCCCGGCGGATGCTCGACAACTTTCTCACCCAGCGGCTGGCCCGCTACAACCAACGCAACGACCCCAATGTCCAGGTGTGCTCCGATCTCTCCCCCTACCTCCACTTCGGCATGATCGCCTCCCAGCGGGTGGCTCTGGCGGTGCAAGCGTCCGGCCTCGGCGGCGAACAGGCTGAGGCCTTTCTCGAGGAACTGATCGTTCGTCGCGAACTGGCCGACAACTTTTGTCTCCACTGTCAGAACTACGACCGGGTGGAGGGGTTTCCGGCCTGGTCGCGCCAGACCCTGGATCGCCATCGTTCCGACCGGCGTCCCTATCTCTACGAGCAGGCCGCGTTCGAGACGGCCAGCACCCATGACCCGCTCTGGAACGCCGCCCAGCGACAGATGGTCGCGACCGGCAAGATGCACGGGTACCTGCGCATGTATTGGGCCAAGAAGATCCTGGAATGGACCGAGTCCCCGGAGCAGGCCATGGCCATTGCCGTGCGGCTGAACGATCGCTACTCCCTCGACGGCCGCGACAGCAACGGGTACGCCGGCATCGCCTGGGCCATCGGCGGGGTGCACGACCGGGGCTGGGCCGAGCGGCCGGTGTTTGGTTCAATCCGCTTCATGAACGATCGCGGCGCGGCTCGCAAATTCGATGTTAAGCGCTACATTCAAACCTGGACGGGCGGCCAGATGGAGCTGTTCCTCGAGGCCGGTCGATCACAACCGCGAGGCGCCCCACCATGAACACCATAGCCCCGGACAGTCGCCTGACCATCACCTTCACGCTTTCCTGGCAGAGCGGCGATATATCCCACCAGGAACGGCTCCACGCTGATCCGGTCAGTGTGTGGCGGGACGTGCTCGATCCTCGGCTGGTTAAGCAACTGCGTGGCCAGGGCGAGGGAGCGACAGCCTCGGTTACCCTTGCTGCCGCGGCCTTTCCCACCCCCCGCGACCCGCGCCGGATGGTCAGGGTGCGCCCCTCCCAGGTCCAGACCGTAACCGGCCAACCATTCAGGCCAAGGGTGGGCCGCTTCTATCCCCAGGGGTTGCTGCGCGGCGTGGGCGGCATCTACCGGGTGACGACCGCGCCCTGTCGCTACCTCGGCGCCGAGGACGAGCTGCTGGTGTTTGACTGTAATCATCCGCTGGCTGGCCGCGACCTGCGTCTTACGGCTGAGGTGCGGGCCCTGCATCCGCCGCACAAGGAGCGCGGCGGCCGTTGCGAGGACTGGCTCGACCAGATCTGCGCCAACGGACCCGGCATGCAGGCACGGCCGGAGACGGGCGAGGTGGATTGGATGGATGCCGAAGGTTTTACCTGTACAGAGCAGCGGCCCGACGCCGAATTCTACCGGCAGCCGCGACTGGTGCAGCACCTGGACAGCACCTGCCGGCAAGCGTTGCGCCGTCAGTACGGGCACCTGATCGCGCCGGGGTCGCGGGTGCTCGACCTGATGTCGAGCTGGGTTTCCCACCTGCCCGAAGAGCTTGACCTGGCCGAACTAACCGTTCTCGGCATGAATGCGGAGGAACTGGATCGCAATCCCCGCGCCACCACGCGGCTGGTGCAGGATGTCAACCTCAATCCCCTGCTTCCCTTTGGCGATGCCTGCTTTGACGCCGTCCTCTGCACCGCTTCGGTGGAGTATCTTCGCGACCCGATTCGGGTGCTGACCGATGCCGGCCGGGTGCTGCGGCCGGGCGGCCTGATTGCGCTCGCTTTCTCCAACCGCTGGTTTCCGCCCAAGGTGGTTCGCATCTGGACCGAACTGCACGAATTCGAGCGGTTGGGCCTGGCCAAGGAACTGCTCCGCCGGACCGGGAGCTTCGAGGGGCTGCACACCCTTTCCCATCGCGGCGAACCCCGGCCGTTCGACGACCCGCACCTGCTGCCTTTCAGCGACCCGCTCTACCTGGTCTGGGCAACAAAGCGATAGGTCGCGGTCCTGCCTTCCTCGCCAGTGCGCGCGGCCATCCTCAGTAAGAGCGGCATGACCAGAGCCCAGCCGAGGCCGATTTGCGCGAGACAGGCCCACAGGCTGCCGCCCAGTTCTGCCGCGCCGAAGCGGACGCCAGCCCAGTAGGCTAGCGGTCCGGAGACGGCCCCGAGCAACGCGCCCAGCAACGGGCGGCCGCCGATCCAGGCCAGCGAGTAGTGCAGGGTGGCGGCGAACTGAAGCCAGAGCACCAGAATCCATGGAGGCGGCAGGGCCGGATGGACGCTGCCGATGGGGAAACGGAGCACGCCGGTGGCGATGTGGATCCCGTCAAGAACGAGCCCCAGGGCCAGCGCGACCAGCAGCAGCATGGCCTCACGGCCGGGCTGCCGTACCAGGGCCAGGTGCAGGGCCGCCAGCAG
>CAZFPV010000089.1:0-7544 GCA_964521155.1 uncultured Desulfobulbus sp.
GGCAAGACTTTCTGCTGCGACCCGGGCGAACTCGATCACCTCCTCTAGCGTTGCACCGTACTTACGCTGCAGCTGTTTGAGCTCGGCCAGGCGGGCGGCGATGGTCTCCAGCCGGGACAGATCCGAGGGGATCTCGTCGAGGTAGCGCTCCAGTTGGCCAGCCAGGTCCTCCAGCTCGAACCGAGCCGAGCCGATCCGTTCCGCCAGCAAACCAAGGGTCGGATCCAGGGCAGCGGCCTGATCCACCTGCTTCTTGATCTCGGCCATGGCCGGCATGACCCGTTCCCCCATCTGACGAGACGCGGCGCCCATGGCGCGCATCAGGCCGTCCGAGGCCTTGAGCCGGTCCCGCTCCTGCTGCAGTTGCTCATCCTCGCCCGCCACCACTTTAGCTTTCCTGATTTCCTGCAGCTGATAACCCAGAAAATCGCGCTGCCGCTCCTTGTCCTGCTCCCGGCCCTCGAGCTGCCGCAGTTCGGCCGAGGCGTCCCGCCAGCGGCGAAACAGTCCGCCAAATTGCCGGCGCAGCTCCCAGAGGTCGCCGTAGGTGTCGAGATAATCGATATGGGATCGCGCCTGCAGCAGCATCTGGTGGTCGTGCTGGCTGGCTACGTTGATCAGGTGGGCGGTCAACTCGCCGGCCAGGCGGGTGGTGACCGACTGATCGTTGATGTACAGCCGCGAGCGCCCCTCGCGGGTAAGCACCCGCCGGATCAGGCAGCCGCCGCCGTCGACCAGGGTGTGCTCGGTCAGGAGGGCCTGCATCTCGGCATGGTCGGGCCGGACGGAGAAGACCGCCTCGATGCTCGCCTGCTCGCAGTCGCCCCGAACCAGGGCGGCCGTGCCCCGGCCGCCGGTGAGCAGGTTGATGGCTTGAAGGATGATCGATTTGCCGGCCCCGGTCTCGCCGGTCAGCACGATCAGGCCGGTCGACCGGGCGGCCAGGTCGAGATGGAGGGTGTCGATCAGCGCCAGATTGTGGACACGAAGTTCCTGCAGCATGGTTCACGAGGGGGCAAAGAGGCGGCGGCCAGGGTGTGCATTCTCCTTGACTCTGGCCGCATCAAAATGTATCGTCTTGAAGATACATGTAAAATAACCAGCACGGAGGAGTGAGGTGACTGTATCCCCGCAGCTCAGCGCCAGTCTTGAAGATTATATCGAGGCCATCTACCACATCGTCGCCGAAAAACAGGTGGCCAGGGGCAAGGACATCTCCGCCCGGCTGAATGTCAGCGGCGCCTCGGTGACCGAGGCCCTGCGGGCCCTGGCCAAGCGGGGGCTGATCAACTACGCGCCTTACGAGGTCATCACCATCACCCCGTCGGGGCGGGAGATCGCCGAGGACGTCATCCACCGGCACAATACCCTGAAACAGTTTTTCACCGATGTGCTCGCCATCGAGGAGACCATCGCCGAACAGGGCGCTTGCCGGATCGAGCATGCCGCGCCGCCGAAGATCATCGACCGGATGATCGATTTCATCCGCTTCCTCGAAGTCTGCCCCCGGGGCGGCAAGGAACTGATCAACGGCTTCGCCAGTTTCTGCGAGCAGGGCCGGACCCGGGCCGACTGCGACGCCTGCGTCTCCCACTGCCTGGACGGGCAGGCGGACCACAGGATACCCTGAACCAAAGCCGGGCCGATAATCCCCGGCTGCTACGGTTGAACGCCTATATTAAGCACAAGCCCGGACCGGTGCAATGGATACCTCGCCTTTTCCGCCGGCCCCCGCTTCCCTGGACCGCTGATCGCCCATGCCTGTCTATGAATACACCGCCCTGACCGGGGCGGGCAAAAAAAGGAAGGGCATCGTCGATGCCGACTCCCTGACCGCCGCCCGGCAGAAGATCCGCGGCCAGGGCGCCTATCCTGTTGAAATCAAGGAAACCTCGGCCAAGGCTGCGGTCAAGGCGGGCAAATCCTTCTGGACCGTACAGTTCGGCCAGCGGGTGAAGCAACAGGAGGTGCACATCGCCACCCGCCAGCTGGCGACCCTCCTCGGCGCCGGCATTCCGCTGGTGCCCGCGCTCGCCGGCCTGATCGAACAGACCGAGAACCGTGCCTTTCAGACCATCCTCACCCAAATCAAGGACGCGGTCAACGAGGGCAACTCGCTCACCAGCGCCCTGGACGAGCACCCGAAACTGTTTTCCCGGATCTACAGCAACATGGTGCGGGCCGGCGAGGCCTCGGGTTCGCTGGACGTGGTCCTCGACCGGCTGGCGGAATTCGGCGAGAGCCAGCACGCCCTGCGCTCGCGCGTGCGCGCGGCCATGCTCTATCCCCTGTTCATGGCCGTGGTCGGCATCGTGGTTCTATTTTTGCTGATCACCTTCATTGTCCCCAGCATCACCTCGGTCTTTGAAGGCACCAAACAGGCCCTGCCTCTGCCCACCGTCCTCCTGATCGGCCTCAGCGCCTTCCTCAAACGCCTGTGGTGGGCGGTGCTGCTGCTGGTGCTCGGGCTTGTCGTCGGATCGCGCTGGTACGTCGGCACCGCGACGGGCCGCAGGCGCTGGGACCTGCTCAAGTTGAGCCTGCCCGGAATCCGCGATCTCAGCATCAAAACCGCCACCGCCCGGTTCGGCCGCACCCTGGCCAGCCTGCTTCAGGCGGGCGTGACTCTGATCACCGCCCTGCAGATCGTCAAGAACATTGTCGACAACGTCATCCTCGCCGAACAGATCAACGAGGCCTGCGACGAACTGGAAAAAGGCCGCAGCCTGTCGCAGTTCTTCAAGGGGGGCAAATGGTTTCCGCCCATGCTGGTGCAGATGATGGCGGTGGGGGAACAGAGCGGCGCCTTGGACAAGATGCTGGCCAAGGCGGCGGACAGCTACGAGAAGGAGGTGGAGGCCAAGGTGCTGGCCCTGACCTCGATGATCGAGCCGGTGATGATCCTGTCGATGGGCATGGTGGTCAGCTTCATCGTCGTCTCCATCCTGCTGCCCATCTTCGAGATGAACCAGTTGATCAGGTGACGCGGAAGACTTCCTCCAGGGTGGTCATTCCCGCCAACACCTTGCGCAGCCCGTCCTGACGCAGGGTCGTCATGCCGGTGGACAGGGAGGCCAGCGCCTGCTTCTTGATCTGGCCGGCATCGGAGGTGGTCAGGATCAGGCTCTTCATCGCCGGGGTCATGGCCATCAGTTCAAAGATGCCGATCCGACCCTTGTACCCGGTCTGCAAACATTCCATGCAACCCGCCCCCCGATACAGGTCACGCTCCCCGAAACGTCCGGGAGACAAGCCCGCCCGTTCCAGATAGGCCGTGGATGGCCGGAATGACTCACGGCAGTGGGGGCAGATCTTGCGCACCAACCGCTGGGCAAGGATGGCATTCACCGAGGAGGAGACCAGAAACGGCTCCACCCCCATATCGATCAGGCGGGTGATGGCGCTGGCTGCGTCGTTGGTGTGCAGGGTCGAGAACACCAGGTGACCGGTCAGGGCCGACTGGATGGCGATCTCGGCGGTTTCCACATCGCGGATCTCGCCCACCAGGATGACGTCCGGGTCCTGGCGGACAATAGTGCGCAGGCCGCCGGCAAAGGTCAGGCCGATCTTGGGATTGACCTGCATCTGGCTGATGCCGTTCATCTGATACTCAATCGGATCCTCGATGGTGATGATGTTGATGTCCGAGTTGTTGAGGATGCCCAGCGCCGAGTAGAGGGTGGTGGTCTTGCCGCTACCGGTGGGGCCGGTCACCAGGATGATGCCGTGGGGGGCGCGGATCAATTTGAGGAAGTGGTTCAGATCTTCCTTGGACAGTCCCAGATCCTCCATCGGTACCAAGGAGCTCGACTTGTCCAGAAGGCGCATTACCGCGCGCTCGCCGAAGGCAGTCGGCAGGGTGGAGACGCGGATGTCGATGTTCTTGTCGGCAAGCCGGATCTCGATGCGACCATCCTGGGGCAGCCGCTTTTCGGCGATGTCCATCCTGGCCATGATCTTGATTCGCGAAAGCAGTTTGGCCTGGACGTGGCGCGGCGGCGAATACATGTCGTAGAGAATGCCGTCCACGCGCTTGCGGATCTTGACCCGATCCTTGTAGGACTCGATGTGGATGTCGCTGGCGTTGTCGCGCACCGCCTGCGACAGCACCAGGTTGACCAGTTTAATTACCGGAGCGTCGCTGGTGTCATCGAGCAGATCGGCGGTCTCCTCGATCTCCGAGAGGATCAACTCCGGATCCTCCTCGTGCATGTCCTGCACCACCTGATCGGCCACATCCTTGCGGGTCATGTCGTAGGCCGCGTTGATGGCGACGAAGATCTCGTTCTGCGGCGCCAGCACGGTCCTGATTCCTTCCCACTGCAGGAGCCGCTGCAGGTCGTCGACCTGTTGAAAATAAAACGGCTCGGCCATGGCGATGTAGGCCTCTTCCGGTGTGGCCACTGGGATCATTTTGAATTTCTTCAAGAATCCGATCGACACTTTGGGCACGAAGAAGGGATCGATGCTGACCGGCAGGGAGTGGATAAATCCCAGGCCGCACTGCACGCTGCGGGCGCTGAGCAGATCGCTCTCGGTGATCTTGCGTTGCTGGATCAGGATCTCGCCGAGGCGGCCACCCTTCTCCTTCTGAACGGCAAGCGCCGCGGCGATGGCCTCCTCCGCCACGCCAAAGGATTGCTGGAGCACCTCACCCAAAGACCGCATCGCGCCCTCTCCCCACGCCAAACTTCCCTTGCCGGTCCGCGCTGCCCACTCTCGCGGCCAGGGTATCCGCGTTCATTGCGCTCCCCCTGCGCCAGCGCCCAGTCGCCTGAGGTTGTCCCTGGCCACTTCCCGCAGGGGATCGACCTTGGCCTTGCCGCCGTCCTTTTCCTTTGGGGCCAATGCCAGCACCTTGCGATACAAGGCTTCGGCCTCGGCTTTCCTGCCCTCGCGCTCGTTGATGACGCCTAGATTGATCAGCGCGGAGGCGTTCTCGGGATCGATTTTCAAGGCCTGGTTGAAATACTCCCTGGCCCGGGGCAGGTCGTTCTGCTGCATCTTGGTAAATCCCATGTCCGCCAGAGCCACACTGTGGGCCGAATTCTCCGTTGGATGGAAGAATTGATCGGCCACGTCGCCGGGCGTCCTGTGCACCTTTTCCACGGCATCCCGCTTCTTGGCGTACAAGGCTGCCAGTTCGGCTGGGTTCTCGACAATATGCGGGGTAATGAAGATATACAGGTTGGTCTTCTTCTGCGAATCGGTGTGGGATTTGAACAGCCAGCCAACCAGGGGAATGTCGCCAAGCAGCGGCACCTTGTACTCGCCGCTGGTGGTGTCCTGGCCGATCATGCCGCCAATGACCACGGTCTCCTCGTTGTGCACCACCACGGTGGTGTCGGCGGTGCGGGTAAAGGTGGTGGGGTTGCCGTCGTTGAGGTCCTTGAGTTTGATCACCTCGACACCGATCTCCAGGCGGACCACATCGGCCTGGTTGATCTGGGGCGTGATCGCCAGGGTCGTGGCCACATCCTTGTACTCGTAGTTGGTGTAGTCCTGCTGGGCCTCGGTGGTGTTCTTGCTGGTGATATAGGGGACGTTCTCGCCGACCTTGATGGTCGCCTTCTTGTTGTCCGTGGTCAGGATCTGGGGGGTGGCGATGACGTTGATGTCGTCGTCGTTCTTGTAGGCATTGACCACCGCCCCGAGGTTGGGGAAGGAAACGCCGCCGATCTCGATGCCCTTCTGCAGGACGCCAAGGGCGAAGCCCGCGGGCAGCACCGGCGGGGTTGAGGTCATGCCTTCGATCACAGCATAGGGTGCGGCGGCGGTGCCGCTGAAACCGGAGAACAGGGTGCCGGTCTCGTCGTTGTAGGAGCCGCTGCCGCCCCACTCCACGCCGATCTTGAAGTCCTTGTTGACCTGCACCTCCATGATCAGGGCCTCGAGGTAGACCATCCGCCGGGGGATGTCCAGTTTCTTGATGACCGTCTCCACCGCCTCGTATTCCTCGCGCGGACCGGTGATAATCAGCGAGTTGGTCTCCACATCGGCCACGATCTTGATCGCCTCCGAGATGGCGGGCGCACCTCCGGTGGCGGCGCCGCCACCGGCCGCCTTGCCTGTGGTACCCTGCGTTTTTGCCTTGGTGTCGGGCAGATTCATCAACACCTTGACCATCTCCTCAGCGTTGGCATGCTGCAGGTAGATGACCCGGATATTGCCATCTCCCCTGGGCACATCGGCATCGAGCTTGGCCACCAGCTCACGGATGCGCGCCATGGCCGATTTGGGGGCAAAGACGATGAGGGCGTTGGTGCGCTCGAAGGGGACAATCTTCACCGTTTCCTGGCGACCGCCTTTCTGGGCGGTGGTGACGAACAACTGTCCGATGGACTTGGCCACTCCCTCGGCGGAGGAATACTGCAAAGGGATGATGGCGACTTCCTCGCCGATGGACTGGACGTCCACCGCCTTGATGATTTCCAGTAACCGGGACAGGTTTGAGGCATAATCGGTGATGATGAGCATTCCCGAGCCGGCATTGGCGATGAGCACGCTGGTTTTAGACACCAGCGGCGTCAGCATGGTCTTCACCTCCTCGGGGTTGCCGTACTTGAGAGTGACAATGTGGGTGACCACCTTGTCCTCGGCCGTGGCGCCGCCGCCATCGCGGAAGGTGGCGATGTTTTTTGACCTGGCCTGAACCGCCGGTACGATCTTGATCACCGAGCCGCTGGGGATGGCGGCAAACCCATGGACCTCGAGCACCGATTCAAACACCCGATAGGCGTCCTCCTCGGAGATGCGGCTGGGCGAGATGATGGTCACCTTGCCCTTGACCTCGCGGTCGACGATAAAGTTCTTCCTGGTCAGTTCACTGATATATTTGATGAACAGATTGATATCGACATCATTGAAGTCGATGGTGACAAAGCGCTGGGCCCCGCCGCCCTGGGGCATGGCCGGCACAGCCACCGGAGGTGATGTCGGCTTCGGTGGGGAGGCCCAATTTTGACCGCCGCCCTGGGGTGTGGCCGGCATGGTAACCGGAGGAGCTGGCACGGCCATCGGAGGAGCTGCCGCCTGCAACGGCCGGACGCAGACAAGAAGCAGCAGCAGGACCAGTAATCGGTAGAACACGAGGCATCTGGATGGCATCATATCAACTCACACCTTGGTGGGGCAATCGGTTGCATAGTTCAATCCCGGCCTCTGTCCTGTCGCAACCGAGGTCGATTGGAACGGTTTTGTCATTGGTTCGCGGGAGCCTCCTCGATGGGCTCCTTGTCGTCCGGGACAGGCGTTTCCGCTTCCGTCGCGTCCGGCTGTTGCTCTTCCGCTTCGACGATGGGTGGGGGCGGAGTCACGCCTCCGTCAACAGGCGGCGGATTGCGGAAGTTGATCCGGCGCCGCGGCAGGGCCTCCGGCACCTTGCGATCATCGATTTCCTCCGCTTGACCACCCTGGGCTGTCGGCCTGGTTGGCATGGGCGGCCCGGGCAAGGGAACGGGTGACGTCATGCCCGTTGGCTGGGCGCCACCACCCTGTGGGCCGCTGGTCCCAGGGTCCTTGATGTTCAAGACTTCCTCGCTGCC
>CAZFPV010000090.1:0-7531 GCA_964521155.1 uncultured Desulfobulbus sp.
TGAGCACCGTCATCTCGGGGGCAGTCAGGGTCAGCAACTGGGCCCGATCAATCAACAGTTCCTCCGCCGATACGCTGAACCTGGCTTTCTGAAAGTTACGGAACCCATCCGCGACCGGCTCGAGAACGGCAAAGGAAGCCACCTCGGTTTGTTCCTGGGATGCATCCGTCCGTCCCGGGGCAAAGGGAACGGTCAGGTCGTGGCCGGCATTTTTCGCGGCCTGCTCGACGCCGGCGCATCCACCCAGAACAATGATATCGGCCAGCGACACCTTCTTGCCGCCGGACTGCGCACTGTTGAACGCCTTCTGGATTCCCTCAAGAGTCTCCAGCACCGTTTTCAACTGGTCTGGCTGGTTGACCGCCCAATCCCGCTGCGGGGCAAGGCGAAGGCGAGCGCCGTTGGCGCCGCCGCGCTTGTCGGAGCCGCGGAAAGTGGAGGCCGACGCCCAGGCGGTCGAAACCAGCTGGGAGACGGACAGGCCCGAAGCGAGGATCTTCGCCTTGAGGGCCCCCATGTCCCGGGCGTCGATCAACTCGTGATCAACCGCGGGCACCGGATCCTGCCAGATCAGTTCCTCAACCGGAACCTCAGGGCCGAGATAGCGTGAGCGCGGGCCCATGTCCCGATGGGTCAGCTTGAACCAGGCCCGGGCAAAGGCGTCGGCGAACTGGTCGGGATTCTCCAGGTACCGTCGCGCAATTTTTTCGTACACCGGATCAAACTTGAGGGAAAGGTCGGCAGTGGTCATCATGGGCCGATTCTTTTTCGACGGATCATGGGCATCGATCACCATGTCCTCCTCTTCCACATTCTTTGCCAGCCATATATAGGCCCCTGCCGGGCTTTTAAGCAGTTCCCACTCATATTTGAACAGAACCTTCAGATAGCCCATGTCCCAATTAGTCGGGTTCGGCTTCCAGGCCCCTTCCAGGCCGCTGCCGATCGCATCGCCGCCTTTGCCCGTGCCAAAACTGCTCTTCCAGCCGAGACCCTGCTCCTCCAGACCGGCCGCTTCGGGCTCAGGCCCCACATGGGAGGCCGGACCGGCGCCATGGCATTTGCCGAAGGTGTGCCCGCCCGCGACCAGGGCGACAGTCTCCTCATCGTTCATGGCCATGCGAGCAAAGGTCTGCCGGACATCGTGCGCGGAAAGAGCAGGGATGGGTTCACCGTTCGGCCCTTCCGGGTTGACGTAGATCAGACCCATCTGCACGGCGGCAAGCGGGTTATCCAGATCGCGCTTGCCCGAATAGCGGTTGTCGCCAAGCCATTTGTCCTCTGAGCCCCAGTAGATGTCCTCTTCCGGCTCCCAGACGTCCTCGCGGCCTCCACCGAAGCCAAACGTCTTGAAGCCCATCGACTCCAGGGCGCAGTTGCCGGCAAGGATCATGAGATCGGCCCAGGAGATGTTGCGCCCGTATTTCTGCTTGATCGGCCAGAGCAGGCGGCGCGCCTTGTCGAGGTTGACGTTGTCCGGCCAGCTGTTGAGCGGCGCCAGGCGCTGCGACCCTGAACCCGCGCCCCCGCGACCGTCGCCCATGCGGTAGGTGCCGGCACTGTGCCAGGCCATCCGAATAAAGAGCCCGCCGTAGTGCCCCCAGTCGGCCGGCCACCAGTCCTGCGAGTCGGTCATCAGGGCATAGAGATCGTTCTTCAGCGCATGCAGATCGAGTTTCTTGAATTCCTCAGCGTAGTTAAAAGTCTCGCCCAAGGGGTTGACCAGGGGGGAGTGCTGATGAAGAATTTTCAGGTTCAACTGGTTTGGCCACCAGTCCCGATTCGACGTGCCACTGCCGGCCGATTGCTTGTGACCCCTGCCTGTTACCGGACACTTGCTGCTTTCAGTCATGGTGTTTCCTCCTGTGGTCGCGTGAGCGGTTGGATAACTCCCTAAATAATAATCTTTCTTGCTTAAGCGGCAAGATATTTCTCTGCCTGAAGGAATTGAGACGTCACCATGAAAAAGCCAATACACTCAAAATATGGGATATTCGCACGACTCCCGGAAACATATTTTCACCAACCCATAGACTGAACGGATCGCAAAGCCCTGGTCAAGGCTGGGTAAACAGCTCCTTGACCGTGGCCGGGATCTGGCCCTTGGGTGCGAGCCGGCCGGCCTTGTCCACCTCGTACACACCGAACCATTCCTCCGGGTCCTGCGGTTCGTGGCGGGTGTTATCGGTCGGGTCCTCGCCGCTTTTCCACCACTCGTCCTGCAGTTCGAAGAAGACCAGGCCGGCGAACCGATCCTTGCCCTTGGCGGTGCGAATGTCCTTCCACACCGAGCGGAAGGTGGCAGGCACATCCTCCACCTTGTGGCCGCCGAAACCGGGCACCCAGGGCTTGGGTGCGATCGGCGAGGTCGACAGTCCCACCTGGGTGATCAGCACCGGCTGGCGCATCTCCTGGGCCAACTGTTCCAGATAGCCCTGGTAGGTGGTGCCGGTGACCGAGCCGGGCGGCGAGGTGCGGACGCCGTTGGCATAGGTGTAGGCATTGAGGCAGATCAGATCGCCCATGTCCGGCAGGAGGATGTTCTCTTGGCTGACCTCCAGGTCCGGCCGGTTGGCAACCGGGCCAACATGGGTCCAGCTGGTGTGGCAGTAGAGATGCCTGCGGCCGTACTTGCCGATCTCATAGTCCATGGCCCCGTCGACCAGCTGGGCCAGGGCCACCTCGGTGGCGGTTCGGCCGGTCAGGCGCAGGTGCTTACCCTTGAAATCGTGCAGGCCCGGGTGCTTGGCGTTGGTCGAGTTGATGGAGGCGGCCTGGAGTTCGTCGCCGATAGAGAACAGCACCAGCCGGTCGGGCCGACCCACGGCATAGGTGTGGTCGATGATCTCCTTGATGTCCGCGAGCGTCCTGGCCTGATAGGCCGGGTCAAGGAAATCCTCCTCGTAGGGCCAGACAAAGGTGTCCTGGCCGTAGACCAGATCGGTCTTGTCGAGAGCGGCAAAGAAATTGGCCGGCAAGAGGCGCGGAAACACATGAATGTAGTTGACGCCCATCTCTTTGAGCAGGTGCAGGTGTTCCGGGTAGCGGTTGTCGTTGGCCGGGGGTACGCCGTACATGGGCGTCTCGCCGGGAAGGAAGGGCGAATAGCCCATGCCCTTGAAAAAGACCGGCTGCTTGGGCCGGGTCAGATCGACGAGCTGTTGGTCGCGGACCACGAACCGGGTCGGTTGCGGTGTTGCCGGGTTGATCGTCGAGGTCTTGCCGGCTGTGGCGACTGCCGGCCGTGCCGCTGCCGCCAACCCGAGGGCGAGCAGCAGAGCGAGGATGCGAGAGGTGCGGACTGTGTTCATGGGATGCGAGTTGGCGATGTGGTTTGATGGGAGTTTCGGGTGGAGCAAGCCGCCCGGCTGTCTGTTAGGGGCGATGCCCGGCTCGTCACACACCATACAACAGCGCCGGGGTGAGCGGAAGGGAGGGCAAGACCTTTTGCCGCTTTTTCCTGCAAGGTTGCGGATCTCAGATTTCTTGAAGCGCTGCCCGTCGCCGGATTTCGTTGCAAGGCTTGCTTTTTTATCGCCTTCCCGGTAGATGGTTCTGAGTACCTATGGACTACTTCTGCCGCGACCAATGCTCCGAGAACGCGAGCCGCTGCTCGTCACTCCTCGCACATCACCTTGCTGCCGCCATGCACCCTGACGCCCCCTGCCTGACTATCACCCTGCCGCAGGCCAAGGCCGCCGGGTTCGCCTCCCTGCTCCAGCACGGCATCCTCTTTGCCGTTGACGGTCCGGTGGCGATCCGCCCCTTTCTCCTGTCCCTGCCCGGTTTTTCCGCCGATTACATCGAGGGAGCGGTGCAGACCATCTTCATCAACGGCGTGGCCGCCGACAGCCTGGATAAACCGCTGGCCGCGGGCTCCACTCTGGCGCTCTCGGCAGCCATGCCCGGCCTGGCCGGGGCCATCTTCCGCAAGCAAGGCGCGCACGGCTCCCTGCGCAGCCGTCAGGTGGGCGATGCGGCGCCTGCGGGCGCCGAGGCCGGCTTTCTGACCCTCAAGCTGTTCAACAGCATTGCCGCTGACCGAGTGCTCGATCTGACCAGCCGGGGCGTGCTCCTCCAAGGCAAGGCAGTGCGCGAGTTCGCCGCGCGACGGCCGGATCTCTTCCAGCCGCCGGCCGACTTGTCGCTGGACAGTCGAGCCATGGAATATGCGGAGCTGATGACGGCCATCGAAGTCTTGCCAATGGTGGCGATCCGGCTCCATTGCCAGGACGAGACTGCGTCCTGAGATCCGCCCCCAGGTCTCTCTCCCGCCCTGCCAGAGCCCCCTAGCCTGCCAGCGATTCCGGCAGGGTTGAGACGAAGTCCCGGATCTGATCGCGCACCCGGCGGTAGCTCCCCAGCGCCTCTTCCTCGGTGACCGCATGCGCCGCCATCCGGGGCGGATCGTCAAAGCCGTGATGGATTATCCTGCCCCGATAGAAGGGGCAGGTCTCGTGGGCATGGCCGCAGAGGGTGATGACATAGTCAAAGGCCGATATCGGCAAATCCTCGACCAGCTTCGACTGCTGGCCGAAAATATCCACCCCGGCCTCGGCCATGACCCGGACTGCCCGCGGATTCATACCGTGCCGTTCGATCCCGGCCGAATAGGGTTCGATCACCCCGCCCCGCAGATGCCTCGCCCAGCCCTCGGCCATCTGGCTGCGGCAGGAGTTGCCGGTGCACAAAAAGAGGATGGTGGTCTTCCTCTGCCCGCCCAATGCATTGTTTGCATTCATAGAAACAACCTCAACCCCTTTTCCCTGTACTCGTCGAGAAAGCGCTCCACCTGCTGCCGGATCTGGTCGCGAATGCCCCGGATGGCGTTCAGCCTGGCCTCGCGCGGGCCCTCGATACCCGATGGATCCGCAAAGGGCCAGTTGAGGCGCAGGGCGCGACCAGGAAAGAGCGGGCAGAGTTCACTCGCCTTCTGGGAGCAGACGGTGATGACCACATCGTAGCTGCGTCCCGCCCGGAACAGATCCATGGCTGCCTGGGTCGTGTTGCCACCCAAATCGTAGCCGATTTCCTCCATGACCTCGATCACCAGCGGGTTGACAACCCCCGCCTCCAGACCGCAGCTTTCGACCGCGAATTCCTCGCCGCCAAGGCGCTTGAGAAAGGCCTCGGCCATCTGGCTTCGGGCTGAGTTGTGTTCACAGACAAACAGGACATTGAGCATGGGTCAATTCTCCGGGTTGACGCGGACATGGCAGACCCCGGTCAGGGTCCGCTGGACATGGGGGAAAAATTTGGTCTTCAGCCGCAAGGCTACATTGACCAGGGCGATCAGCACCGGCACCTCGACCAGGGGGCCGATGACCGCGGCAAAGGCTTCGCCCGAGTTGATGCCAAACACAGCAATCGCCACCGCAATGGCGAGCTCAAAATTGTTGGAGGCGGCGGTGAAACTGAGCGTCACTGTCTGCTCATAGGTGGCCCCAGCCCGCATGGACAGAAAGAAGGAGACCGCGAACATCACCAGAAAATAGATGGTCAGCGGCAGAGCGATGCGGAGCACGTCCAGGGGCAGTTGGACGATGTACTCGCCCTTGAGCGAGAACATCACCAGGATGGTGAAGAGCAGAAAGACGAGCGTCAGCGGGCTGATCCTGGGGATGAACACGGTCTCGTACCACTCCCGGCCCTTGAGCCGCAGGCCGATCAGACGGCTGAACATGCCGGCAAGAAAGGGGATGCCCAGGTAAATGAACACCGACTGAGCGATCTCGCCGATGGAGACATCCACCACTGCTCCGGCCAGCCCGAACCAGCCCGGGATAACGGTGATGAAGATCCAGGCGTAGAGCGAGAAGAACAGCACCTGGAAGATCGAGTTGAAGGCCACCAGGCCGGCGCAGTACTCGGTGTCGCCGTCGGCCAGGTCATTCCAGACGATGACCATGGCTATGCAGCGGGCCAGGCCGATGAGGATCAGGCCGACCATGTAGTGCTGGTGGCCGGAGAGGAAGGCAATGGCGAGCAGAAACATCAGCACCGGGCCGATCAGCCAGTTCTGCGCCAGGGAGAGCAGCAGCACCCGGCCGTTGCGGAACACCTGGCCCAGTTGCTCGTACTTGACCTTGGCCAGCGGCGGGTACATCATCATGATTAGGCCAATGGCGATGGGGATATTGGTCGTGCCCACCTGAACGGCGTTGATCACCCGCTGCACGCCAGGCACGGCCCAGCCGAGCATGACGCCGATGAACATGGCGAGGAAGATCCACAGGGTGAGATAACGGTCGAGGAAACCGAGCTGTTTGGGCTGCTGCATGGCAAAACCTGGGTTGAAGGGGAACGGGAATGCAGCCGTGCCGGCCGCCGCTGGAACAGTGTATTAATCCGCCCGCACGGATGAGACAATCCCCGACGGACAGAAGACCATCCGCAGATTATGATGCGGTCAGGATTTGATCAGGAATGCATTTACCGACTTGCTTGCTGCGATCTTCACACCGCCGCGGCCCCGCGCAAACGCAGGCGGGCCACCCAAAGGCGGCCCGCTGGGCTGTGGTGTGCGGGTTGTCCCTCACATCTTGATCAGTTTGATCCGGGTATCGTAGAAGGAGACGCTGCCGCCGACCTTGTCGATCATGCAGGTGTTCTTCAGGTGGGGATCGACCCACATGGCCGCGTTAGCATGGACGCCGCCGGCCCGGTTCTTGTCGCCCTTGACCGTCTTGCCGTCGATGGTCACGTCCACGGCCCCGGAATCCCAGTGGCCGTGCCCCAGGGTGAAGGTCACCACGCCCGGACGGATGGTTTCGGTCACCTGCACCTTGCCGATCATCGGCTTTTTGTTCCCATTGCCCAGATCCCAGACGCCTTCGGTGTTGGTGGCCGAGACCACCCTGACCTGGTCGCCGGTTTTGACGCCCAGTTTCCTGGCGTCGTCGGTGTGCAGAATGATGCTGTTTTCAGGCATCAGGTCGGTCAGATAGGGCATGGTGATGGTGCGGGCCTTGGTGTGGCGGACATCGCGCTGGGTGATCAGGTGCAGCGGATAGCCCTCGGCGAGCTTGGTCGGCTCGTTGCCCAGGGTGTCGGCCACCGGCACGAAGCGGGCTAGACCGTAATAGGACTTGCCGGTGAAGGCGTCCTTGCAGCCTGCGGTTTTCTCCTGGTAGAGGTTGATCTGCTTGCCGTACTTGTTGGCCGCCTGCTCACCCTTGTAGGTGACCTCCTGGCTGTCGAAGCGGCCGCCCCGGTTGAGGACGGTCACCACCTTGGGCCAGGCCGGGCCTGCGATCCTCTGCCAGCGCGCGGCATCGAACACGTTTTTCGGTAGGTGACGGCGTGATTGCAGAAACAGGTCAATCTCCTCCTGGCTGGCGTCGGCCACCGGCTCCTTGCGATCCAGAGCAATATTGGCCACCATGCGGATGTAGAAGTCATCCGGCCGGGTGAAGTCCTGGCCCTCGCCGAAGCCGTTCTTGCCAAATCCCTTGAAACCAAGCTTCTCCGCCAGGGCCAGCCAGAAGGTCTCATACGAGATCGGCTGTTCCTCGCCGAACACGGTCACCAC
>CAZFPV010000091.1:0-7520 GCA_964521155.1 uncultured Desulfobulbus sp.
GCCGGGATTGTTGTTGGTGTCGCCATACGCGGCGGCGACCATGAAGCTGCCGTTCCTGTTGGGACTTGGCGGGCCCATCGGCAGCGGCAACCAGTGGTTCCCCTGGATCCATCTCGACGACCTTGTCGGCGCGATCCTCTTTCTGCTCACTGCCGAAGAGTGCAGTGGCGCCTTCAACTTTACCACCCCTGAAACGGTGCGGCAGAAAGCCTTCGCCCGGCAATTGGGTGCGACCCTGCACCGGCCGGCCTTCCTGCCGGCGCCGGCCTTTGCCATGCGGCTGGCTTTGGGCGAGTTCGGCGCCTCCCTGCTTCAGGGACAGAAAGCCGTGCCCCGGGCCCTGTCCGAGGCCGGCTACCTCTTCACCCATCCCGATCTGGATTCGGCCCTGCGGGAGATCCTGGGGTGACCGACCAGGTCTTTCGCGCCGCCTCCCTCTTTCCCTGCTCGGCCAGCGAGTTGTATGCCTGGCACAGTCGGCCGGGGGCGCTGGAGCGGTTGATCCCGCCCTGGGAGAACACCACGGTCGTGTCCCGACGCGGCGGCCTCGATCCGGGCGGCCAGGTGGTGATGCGGCTGCATGCCGGCCCCATCCCCTACCACTGGCACGCCCGCCACATCGAGAACCAGCCGGGACTGATGTTCCGGGATATCCAGGAACGGGGGCCCTTCGCCCGCTGGACCCACACCCACCGCTTCAGCGACGCGCCCGGAGGCGCGCTGCTGGAAGACCAGATCGAATACGCCCTGCCCGCCCAACCGCTACTGCCCGGATGGACCACCGCGCTGGTGGACAAGGTGCTGCAGCGGACCTTTGCCTACCGCCACGCTACCCTGCAGGACGACATCCTCCTGCACGGGCGGTGCGACGCTCCCCCCTTGCGCATCCTCATCAGCGGCGCCGGCGGCGTGCTCGGCTCGGCCCTGCGGCCGCTGCTGACCACAGGCGGACACGAGGTCTGGACCCTGGTCCGGCGGCAGCCAGACCGCAGCCGCAACGAAGTGTACTGGAATCCGGAAGCGGGTCAGCTCAACCTGGCCGGGTTGCCGCCCTTTGACGGGGTCATCCACCTGGCCGGCGACAACATCGGCGAGGGTCGGTGGACCGATGCCAAGAAACGGCGGGTGATCGACAGCCGCGTGCTCGGCACTGGCCTGATCGCCCGCACCCTGGCCAGCCAGCCTGCCCGGCCGAGGGTGCTGCTCAGCGCCTCGGCCGTCGGCTTCTACGGCAACTGCCTGGACTGCTGCATGCGCGAGGAGGACGCCCCTGGCCAGGATTTCATCTCCGATGTCTGCTCCCTCTGGGAACACGCAGCCGCGCCGGCCCAAGATGCGGGCATCCGCACTGTGTTTCTGCGCATCGGCGTGGTCTTGACCCCACGCGGCGGCGCCCTGCAACGGCTGCTGACCACCTCGGCGCTAGGGTTCCCCGCCCGTTTCGGCGCGGGCGACCAGTATATCAGCTGGATCGGCATCAACGACATGGTCGGCGCGATCCACCACGCCCTCACCTGCGAGGCGCTGGTCGGCCCGGTGAACATCGCCGCGCCCCAGCCGGCGACCAACGCCGAACTCCTCCGCACCCTGGCCCGGGTCATGGGTCGCCCCCGACTGCCGCCCGTCCCCGCAGTCCTGCTGCAATCCCTGTACGGCCAGATGGCCTCCGAAGTCCTGCTGGGCGGCTGCCGGGTCTCCACCGACAAGCTGCAGCAATCCGGCTACCGCTTCCGCCATGCCGACCTGGCGACCGCCCTCGGCCATCTGCTCGGCAAACCCGAACCCGGAAACCCGACCGGAGCATTATCCTCGTGAGCTGGAAACTGAAATCCCTGCTGCTGGTCATGATGGCCACGGCCCTGACCTGCGGCTTTCTCCACCACCTGTTTCCGCCCGCCCTGTACAACTTCGAGCGGCTGCACATCTTTCTCTTCAACCTATGCAGCGGCGGCACGCTGCTCATTTACTTCACCGAGGGCGGCTCCAACCTCTCCCGGCGCGGCGTGCTCTTCCTTGTCCTGGCCATCGGCTTTGCGCTCTGCGCCTTCCTCCAGTGGTATCTGCCGGCCATGGTAATCCCCCTGGCCCTGGCCAAACTGATCGAGGACGTGCGCATCGAACATTTCGGCAACCGCCTGCCCCGCGCACTCTTTTCCCGCCATGAACGGGTCTCGCGCAAGTTCCACCAGGCGGCCCTGCTCTGCCTCTCGCTGGGCCTGCTGTTCTCAAGCCCGGTGATCCTCAATTCGGTGTACCTTAAGTGGATCACCCTCGACAAGCTCAAGCTCGACACCTTTTTCCTCGGTTTTTCCTTCCCCATCTCGCTGATCTCCATGTCGGTGATCTTCAGCCTGATGCGAGAAGAGACCCTCCGGCTGACCGCCCTGCTCAAGGAGGCCGCCTTCTGGATTATCAACCTGGGGGTCATCGTCTTTTTCCTCTTCATCCTGGCCGGACTGTTTCTGTCCCAGGTGGCGATCAGCACGCTCCTGTTCCTGACCGTGGCCTTCATCCTCTATCTCTACTGGCACGAGGGCATAGCCCTGCAGCAGAAGGCTTTTCTCACCTCGGGCATTCTCTTTCTGCTGATCACCTCGATCACCGGCATCGCCTATATCCTGCTTTCTTTTTCCAGCTACTACACCCCTGAGTTCAGCCATCCGCTGCTGCGCCTGCACGCCTTCACCGCCCTCTACGGCTGGAATATCAGCGGACTCGCGGTGATCGGCCGGCACGGCGATTTTCCCCTCCAACTGCACAGCCGACAGGTGATACTGCTCCACTGGCTGACCGTGCTGGTCCTCTGCCCGGTCGGGTATTTCCTGCCCTGGGTGGCGGTGCTGGCCGTACTCGCCTACACCTGGCTGCTGTTCAGCCTCTTCTTCAACCGAGGCACGGTGGACGAACGACTGACCGCCATCCAGGATGAGGTCCTTCTTACCACGCCGTCCACTGCACCAAAACTGTGACCAAGGAGGATCGATGACCTGCCGCACAATGCTTGCCGCCATGGCTGTCATGGCCCTGATCCTGTTCCCGTGGGCCTCCCGGGTCATGGCCAGGGATTCGGTGATCTGGTTGGAGGCAGAGATGCCGCCCTACTTCATCCAGAGCGGCCCCCTGCAAGAGCAAGGCTATGGCGACATTATCAGCGATATTCTCCAGGAGCGCCTCACCGGCTATGACCACGAGGAGATGGTCACCAACGTCACCCGCCATTTCTACAAGTTCAAGCAGGGGGAAAAGGTCTGCAGCGTCGGCCTGTACAGGACCCCGGAACGGGAGGAGTTTATTCATTTTTCCATCCCCAGCTTTCTCACCCTGCCCGCGGTGATCATCATCAACAAGGACCAGTGGCAGAAGTTTGGCAACCGCGACTCCATTCGCCTGGAGGAAATCCTGAACAACAAGGAGTTGACCATTGGTCTGGCCAAGGACCGCTCCTATGGCCAGGCCGTCGATCAGATCCTGGGGCGGCACACCGGATCAAAAGACATCGTCAAGATCGCCGGTCAGGAGCTTTCGCTCAACCTGTTCAAGATGCTGATGCTCAACCGGGTGAACGGGCTCATCGGCCTGCCCGAGGAGGCCCTGTTCCATGCGGAGCAGATGGGGATACGGGACCGGATCCTGACCCTGACCATCGAGGAAAACCAGCAGGGGTATGACGCCTGGATGTGTTCGGTCGGCTGCTCGAACAACGAATGGGGCAGAACCATTATCGCCGAGATCAACCGCATCCTCCTGACCGAACGGCCGACCAGTCGCTACCGCACAGCCTACGAGCGATGGCTGGACAGCAACAGTATCGGCGCCTATCGCAAGGTATACGACGCTATCTTCCTCAAGACAGCCAACGAGGTTCATTGACAAAAAAAAAGAGAGGCATGACCATTTTTATCGGAAATTTACTTGACCAATGCTGGAAATACTTCTCGACAGCTCGCGGCAGAAGCACCTATAGTATACACAGGAGATTGGATGGTGAGTGTGACCAACCAGTTCAGGTTCGGTACAATTGCGAACTGTGGGATCACCACCATGTGATACTGTTTGTACGGGTGAGGCACGTCATGCGCGCTGGGAAAAAACAAAAATACTTTGTCAACAGGCGAGAGGTTCTGACCGTCAGGTGTCGGTACTGCGGCAAGGAAAGCACCGTGCCCGTCGACTCGCTCAAAGACAGAAAGCACTTGCTCAAGGTCACCTGCTCCTGTGCCGAATCCTTTGACATCGAACTGGAATTCAGAAAGGATTTTCGCAGGAAAACAGATATTTCCGGGACGGTTCGGCCTTTGACCACGCCCAGACAACGGGCCCGGCAGTGTACCATTGCCGATCATTCCACGGGCGGCCTGCTCCTGCACCTGGCCGACGCAGTGCCGGTGCGCAAGGATGACAAGCTGATTGTCTGCTATCAGCCGGACATTGATTCTTCCGTGGAGGTCGAACGGGTCATCACCGTCCGCCACCTAGACGGGGGCATGCGCATCGGCGGCGCCTTCATTGACGACTTTTCCGGGCATATGGCGCAGGCGCACACCGGGAGTACCTTCCTGCACTGACGCAGTGCAACATCGTTGGGCTCGACCGGACAAGGAGCTTGGGGGAGTGGACAGGAATGTCCAGTTCCCCTTTTTTTCATGGTTCGCGCCGCCCTTTCCGCCCCCCGCTTCTCTCACGCAACCATACACTGCTCGCCGGGCATCCGATGCATGTGCGCCCAGGCGAAGTAAGCAAACACCACGGTGCCCTGCCCATGAAGACCATCGTCGCCAAAACGGCCGAAGAGCATCTTCCCGCCGCCCTGACCGCCCTGCGCACCGCCCGATGCGTTGCCGCCCTGACCGGCGCCGGCATCTCGGTGGCCAGCGGCATCCCCGATTTCCGCAGCGCTGGCGGCCTCTGGACCGTCTTTTCCCCGGAGGAATACGCCACCATCGAGGTCTTTTATCGCAACCCGGCCAAGGCCTGGGAACTCTACCGGGCCCTGGGTCGGGAGCTGCTCGGCAAAAAGCCCAACCCGGCCCACCTGGCCCTGGTCGATCTGGAACGGCAGGGCCGGCTGCACGGCATCGTCACCCAGAACATCGACAATCTGCACCAGTTGGCCGGCAGCACCCGGGTGTTGGAGATCCATGGCGAGCACCAGCACCTGCAGTGCCTGCACTGTTCCCATCTGGTCCCGGTAGAGGAACGGTATTTCCAGGAGACGGAGATTCCGCGCTGTCCCGTCTGCGCCTTCCCGCTCAAACCAAATGTGGTCCTGTTTGGCGAAGATGTCCGCCAACTCGACGAGATCCACGAGTTCATCGCTGCCTGCGACCTGCTGCTGGTGATCGGCACCTCGGCCCAGGTCTATCCCGCCGCTGCCCTGCCCTCGATGGTGCGGCGCAACGGGGGCAAGCTCTTCGAGTTCAACCGCGAGCCGTCTCTGCCGGGTGAAGCGTACGGCACAGGGGCGGATTTCTTTTTCCAGGGGGATGCGGGGACGACGCTGCCGCGTCTGGCAAGCGCCCTCCGGCAGGTTGGCTGAGAACGGGCGCGGCAGCGTTTACCCCGCAAAGGCGCCACGGGCGAGCACAACCGTGTAGCCGATGTAGCAGGTGAGCAGAACCGCGCCCTCGACCCGGTTGATGCGCCCCAGGCCAGGACCGCGAAATCCGTAGCCAAACAGGAACAGAGAGAAGGTCAGACCGGCCATGACCGCAATGTCGCGAAAAAAAACCTCGGGCCCAACCTCAAGGGGGTGGATGCCCCCGGCAATGCCCACCACCGCCAGGGTGTTGAACAGATTGGAGCCAAGCACATTGCCCAGGGCAATGTCATGCTCACCCCGACGTGCGGCAATAAGCGAGGAGGCCAGTTCCGGCAGGGAGGTGCCCACCGCGACAATGGTCAGGCCGATGAGCAGATCGCTCACCCCGAAGCCGCGGGCAATGTCCACCGCCCCCCACACCAGCAGACGTGAGCTGGCGATCAGAAACAGCAGGCCGACCACCAGCCAGAATATCGCCCTGCCGAGCGGCATGGCACGGGTGGCCAGTTCATCCTCCATCTCGCTGCCCAGGGCGTCACCCCTGTTCCGCAGCCCCTGCCAGATGGTCCAACCCATGATCCCGGAAAACACCACCAGCAGCACCATGGCGTCCGGCCGGGTGATGCGGTTGTCCATCATCTGCCAGGCCGCAAGCCCCGTGACCAGGGTGAGGATCGGCAATTCCTTGCGCAGCACGGTGGAGTGAACCGCGATCGGGCTGATCAGGGCGGTCAGCCCGAGAATCAGGGCGATATTGGTGATGTTCGAGCCATAGGCGTTGCCCAGCGCCAATCCCGGGTTGCCCTGGGAGGCGGCGATGGCGGACACCACCATCTCCGGGGCCGAGGTGCCGAAGCCGACGATGACCATGCCGATCAGCAGGGCCGGCATGCCGAAATGGCGGGCTGTGGCCGCCGCGCCCTCAACAAAGCGGTCGGCGCTCCACACCAGAATACCCAGGCCGATCACCACGGCCAGAAAAGCTGAAATCATTCCACACTCCCTTGCCGGCACGCGACCGGTGGCGCCTGGATCCGCTCCAGATACAGCCAAACGGCCACGGGTATGAAGCCCGGCCTTTCCTGGCAGAAATTCCCCATTGGCAACCGCGTCTTCGGATGACAGGGGGCTCTGGACGACCAGCAGTGCAGCGTGTCGCCTTGAAAGGCTGTGGGGCCTTACTTGCCCGAATTCCCGTTGAGTTCGAACACGAGCTTTGACAATAATGCGGAAACGTCGGATTTCAAGGCGATGTTTCTGTTGGCAGGATCTGACGAAGCGGGGTGTGCGAATCGCAAGCGACCACGGCAGAAGCGAATCGAGGCGACAAGGGTTCCTGCCAAGTGCATTCGCACCGCTCTCTCCGGGCAAAATCCGACACTATCCTTCCATGCGGCAGTGTGCCCCAAAGGATGGCCGGACAGGCCCATTATACGACATGTCGACTTGCTGGCAAGCCTGATCAGGCGGGGTGCAGATACGCCCCGG
The DNA here is from genome assembly GCA_964521155.1 of uncultured Desulfobulbus sp. Classification (GTDB taxonomy): domain Bacteria; phylum Desulfobacterota; class Desulfobulbia; order Desulfobulbales; family Desulfobulbaceae; genus Desulfobulbus. The sequence continues at coordinate 7,028 of CAZFPV010000091.1, forward strand.
CTACAGCCGACGCTTGATCGTCTGCGCCAGTTCGTGCACGGCCATGGCGTAATGGGTGCTCTGGTTGTAGCGGGTGATGGTGTAGAAATTCGGGTGACCGATCAGATATTGATCGTAGGCTTGGTGCCGCAGGCGCAACAGCCGCACCGGCCCCTGGTCGCGGCAGGCGCTTACCGGTTGCAGGCCTGCGCGCTGCAGGTCAGCCAGGGTATACTGACGGTCGATGCCCGGCTCCAAGTCAACGGCCCCCTTGGTGGACAGGGGGGTGGTCACGGGCTGGCCGGCCTGCCAGCCGTGCTGGGCAAAGTAGTTGGCCACGCTGCCGATGGCGTCCTCGGCATCCCACAGATCCCGCCGGCCATCGCCGTTGAAATCCACCGCCCATTGGAGGAAACTGCTGGGCATGAACTGCCCCAGTCCCATGGCCCCGGCAAACGAACCTTTGGGGCGGGCCGGGTCCAGGCCCTCCTGCCGCGACATGAGGAGGAACTTT